>JAFWDX010000151.1 GCA_017515945.1 Blautia sp.
TACTCCATCTGCCTCTTGGCATGAAGGACCTGCGCTCTTTCCGTAACGCCGCTCTCAACAACGACAATAGTTCCGTCGCACTGTTTCGCGACCAGCAGGCCATCCACAACAGCATTCACCGGGGGCGTATCCACGATCACATAATCATAGTAGTCCCTCAGTTGAGAGATCAGCTGCGGAAACAGCGGGCTGGAGATCAGCTCACTGGGATTGGGTGCGACTGCTCCTGTAAAAATAATATCCATCCAGGGATCATCTGTTTTGTAAACGACTTCCCGGATCGATGTATCGCCGCAAAGGTACTCACTGAGGCCCTTTACCTTTTCCCGTATGCCATATCGTGAACGAACAACAGAATTGCGGATATCACAATCCAGATAGATCACTTTTTTGCCAAGGCTCGCCATACTCCTGGCGAGTTCAAAGGACAGAGAAGATTTACCTTCATTGGCCTGGGAACTGGTAATGGCGACAACTTTAAGATTGTATCCGCTCAGCTGGATATTTCCGCGAAGCACGTTGATCGCTTCACGGGCCTGAAACGGCAGCTCTGCGAGCTCGATACTCACTTTCTTCGCGCTGGGAATACCCTGATGCCACTGATCCGGTCCCTTCTGCATCCACTGTGTGTTTTCGGTTTTCTGCTGTTCCATATATAAAAGTCTCCCTGTCTTTCAGGTTTGATAATATATTGAGCTTTTCTTCCACGCACCTCGCAGTAAATGTGAGGCGCTGACTGAACAGTTACAATATATCAACATATCAGAGTCTGTTGTCTCCCACATAAGGTACTGCCGCAAGCACCGGCATCTGCAGGTACTGCATGGCGTCCTCTTCCGTCTTGATCGTGGTATTGCTCACAACGTTGAATACAATGACGGCGCACATAAGCAGCATGCCGATCATCGCTCCGATCGCAATGTATTTGAAAAGGCTGGGTGAAACATCCGTCACGGCGTCAGCCTCCGAATAATCGATGACCGTCGGTTCACTGCTGCCCACGATCTGATAGATCTGATCCACGCTGACATTGAGAAGAGCATTCGCAATGTTGCGGCTGAGTTCAAGGTCATCACAGGTGACCACGATGTCGATAATATGCGTATCGGTCGGATTGTTTACTTTAACCAGTTCCTGCAGGGCCTTGAAGTCGATATCCAGATCCAGCTCCCCGATCACCTTTTTAAGAACCGTGCGGCTCTTGATGATCCGGGCATAGTCCTCTGTCAGCGCCGAACTCAGCTGAAGGTCTGAGATGGAGATCACAGAATCAGTGTTCGTAATGAAGATCTGGGCATCAGCCTGGTAACTGGGTTTCACCAGGAAGACGTGTATGGTCCCCATAAGTACAGCACCGATCAGGATCGCCAGCAGAACAGATCTCCAGTTGCCCAGGAGCGAGAAAAAGATTTCTCCCAGATCAATATATATCTCGTCGTTATCTGCAGGCATCATACTGAGCTGCTGTGAAGCCGTTGCCGAATTCTGTTCCATTTTGTCCTCCACTCAGATATACCGCGGAAACGTTCTTTCAATGTATGTCCTACACTCCCGCAGGTATAAAAAATTAATACACCCAGAAAAATATAATACATAAACCTTCCGAAAAAGGGAACCTGAATTCAGGAAACAGATTGTATTAAATTCAGTACAATCTGTTTTTCAGGCTCCGCGCAGTCATCCCACGCCATCTGTTTTCAGATACTTTTCAGTCATATATGATCCTGTCAAAATTATCCTGAATAATTCTGTGAGCCAGCTGCGGTTCTGTTTTGTTCAGGATCCAGTGTAAGGCTTTGTCCACATGCAGCGGCCGGAAATGAGTACCGTGTGTATCGCTGCCCAGGAAGTCCACATAGCCTTTTTTAAAGAGTCTGCGCCAGTAACTGTCGCCGAACAGTCCCCCCCGCAGGAGCAGGGTATCATAGTTCATCTGCAGGAGATATTGATGTCTGTGCAGCTCTTCGACTCTTTTTTCCTCATTCAGGCATTCATACCGTTCAAAATGCGCAATGACCGGTATATAGCCGGCCTGGCGCAGGTTCCGGATCCCGTTCTGCAGAAAGGTCCAGGAAACCGAAGGATCGAACTCCACCAGTACGTACCTGGTACCGCACAGTGTAAGCGCCTCCTCCCGGTCGAGCATCTCTGTCAGACCGGAATAATAATAGCATTCCTGTCCGGGGTATAGCTCTATCCTGATCCCGGCTTCTGACGCGGCGTTTTTCACCTGTTCCAGCGTTGAAAGGATATCCGGCGCGTAAACCATATAGCGCTCCGGATGAAAATGGGGCGTGACGATCATCCTGTCGATCCCCTGACGGACAGCTTCCCGCAGTGATGCGAGCGTCTCCTCCATGGACTGGGAACCGTCATCCAGTCCCGGAAGTATATGACAATGCATATCCGTTATTCCGGCCATATCCACACCTCTCTCAGGCGAAGTGCCCTTTTTCACGGATCACATCGATGACCTGATCCACGTACTTCTCACATATTTCATCCGTTGTGGCTTCCACCATGACACGGATCACGGGCTCGGTTCCGCTCTCTCTGACCAGAATGCGGCCGTTATCTCCGAGTTCGCGCGCCACGGCCGCGACAGCTGCCTGGACATCCGGGTCATTCTGGGCGTCAGGCTTTGATTTGACGCGGACATTTTTGAGCACCTGCGGATAAAAGACACAGGGTGCCGCCAGAACAGACAGCGGTTTATCCTTGGCCAGCATGACCTCCATCATCTTGAGGGATGTCAGGATCCCGTCTCCTGTGGTGGCGTATTTCGTAAAGATGATATGGCCGGACTGTTCTCCGCCGATCCGGTGGCCGTTCTGTACCATATTTTCATAGACATACTTGTCGCCGACCTTCGTCTTTTCGTATTCAATACCGACCTTATCCAGCGCTTTATACAACCCGAAGTTTGACATGACGGTGGTGACGACCTTGTTATTGGTCAGTTTGCCCCGCTCCTTCATGTAGGTACCGTAGACATACATGATATGATCGCCGGTAATGATATTGCCCTTTTCGTCCACACACAGACATCTGTCCGCATCTCCGTCAAAGGCAAATCCCACATCCAGACGATTGTCCACCACATATTTCTGCAGATGCTCGATATGGGTCGACCCGCATTCCGTGTTGATATTGAAGCCATCCGGCTCCGCATTAATGACATAAGTCTTGGCTCCAAGGGCATCAAAGACGCTCTTGGCAATGGACCAGGCCGCACCGTTGGCGCAGTCCAGACCGACCTTCTTTCCTTTAAAAGAATACTTGGAATTAGAGATCAGATAACCGATATAACGGTTGCGCCCGGCTACATAATCCACGGTACAACCGATCTTGTCTCTGGTCGCGAGAGGCACCTCGGTAAACACACCGTCGATATAGTCCTCTACCTTCAGCAGAGTCTCTTCGTCCATCTTTTCCCCGTTGGAATTAAGGATCTTGATCCCGTTGTCATAATAAGGATTATGAGAGGCGCTGATCATGATTCCACAGTCAAAATCATCCGTACGCGCGATATAGGAAACACTAGGCGTCGTGGTCACATGCATGATATAGGCATCCGCTCCGGAAGCGGTCAGCCCTGTGACCAGGCCGTACTCAAACATATAAGAAGACCGGCGGGTATCCTTTCCGATCAGGACCTTGGCTTTTTTATCGATCCTCTCTCCGAAATACCAGCCCAGAAAACGGCCGATCTTGACCGCATGCTCAAAGGTCAAACCGATATTTGCCTCTCCACGGAAGCCGTCTGTGCCAAAATATTTACCCATTTTCAGTCCTCCTTCTTAACGATCTCACCGTTATTTTTATATATGCTGTATGCAGGAACAACGCCCCGCACACAGGAGGTCGGGTAGACATTGCTGTGTCTGCCGATGACGGTACCGGGATTGCATACGCTGTTGCAACCGCATTCCACATAATCGCCGAGCATGGCACCGAATTTTTTGATCCCTGCGGGAATATCGCCCTCAGGCGCATGTACGGTGACAAGCTTTTTGTCTGAGCGGACATTGCTGGTGATGGAACCGGCTCCCATATGGGAATAGTAGCCCAGAATGGAATCCCCTACGTAATTATAATGAGGAGTCTGTACATGATCAAAAAGGATCACGTTCTTAAGTTCTACAGAATTGCCTACTACACAGTCCTCTCCGACCAGCGCTGATCCACGGATAAAAGCTCCGTGGCGCACCTCTGTCCTGGCGCCGATGATACATGGCGCGCCAAGCCAGGCGCTCGGAAAGACTTTGGCGGTTTTATGTACCCAGACATTTTCAGAAACCTGGTCATATTCCTCCGGATCCAGAGTCGGCCCAAGGGCAAGGATCATATCCTTGATCCCTCCGAGTGCTTCCCAGGGATAAGTAAACTGACGCAGGTAATCACCTGCCAGTGTGTGGTCCAGGTCATATAAATCTTGGATCGTGAACATATGGCTGCCTCCAATTTCTAACTAACCATTGCCGATTTTCCGCGCTACAGTATACCACACGTATTTAAAGAGTGCAATAAGAGTAATTGTAACTGTGAAGGAGCTTGTGACAAAGCAGTTACCAATAACCGTAATCCCCAGAATTATTGATCAGCATATTGCTTTTTCATGAAAGTATGATAAAATACCTTTATAAGTTTAGCACTCGTGAGCTTCGAGTGCTGACAGTCTTAAGGAGGATTTACATGATCACAATACCTGTCTATGACCTGCTCCTTTTGCCGGGAGTCACTTTCTATTTCAGGAAAGACACCTTTGGCAGCTCTGCGATCGGTGCCGATCAGGTGGGAGATGATCTGCTTTTCATCATGCTGAAAGGGGATACTCCCCGCGATTCCGTCACTTTCGAGGATATCTATCCGATCGGGCTGCGCGGCAGGATCGAGGGCTTCGATGAGGAAGACAGTGTGAGAGTCAGTGCCCAGGACAGGGTAAAGATCACATCCATACAGGCACTTGAGGATGGCCTGCACGCAGATGTCATACCCTGGCCGGAAAACGACGATCTCGAAGCGGAGGAACGCGCCGGACGCTTCGCCAAAATGAAAAAAGAACTCATGGATTTCGCCAAAGGTTTCCAGTGGGGAATATGGGCAAGGACCATGATCTACCACTGGAACTCGCTGGAGGAGGCCATGTGCGCCCTTGCCGGTTACATGAATATGGACTGGCCGCAGAAATATGCTCTCCTGGAGCTTGACTCCGTCGCACAGCGCTATCACCTGATGGAAGAGGCCATTTATGAACTGATGGAGATTTTCCGGGTCGGTGAAGAAGCGCAGAATGCCCAGAAGGATTCCGTTGAAAAGATCTACAGAGAGTCCGCCCTCAAAAAACAGATCGACTTTCTCCAGACTCAGCTCGACGAACTGCACCCGGACAATATTTCGGATGTCCGTCGGTTTGAAAAAAAGATCGCCGAAGCCCAGATGAATCCGGAGGCCGAGCGTGAAGCCAGAAAGATCCTGGGCCGGATGAAGCAGGAGGGAAAGGACAGCCACGAATACGGCATGCTGTACGACTACCTCGACTTTGTCACCACCCTTGTCTGGAAGAACGAGGAACCCGTTGACATTGACCTGAATCGTTCAGAGCAGATCCTCGATGAGGATCATTACGGCCTGAAAAAAGTCAAGGAGCGGATCATCCAGCAGCTGGCCGTAATGGCATTAAATAAGAAACAGTCCGGTTCCATCCTGCTTTTTGTCGGCGCGCCGGGTACCGGCAAGACATCTATCGGTCAAAGCATTGCCAGAGCACTGGACCGAAAGTATGTCCGGATCAGTCTCGGCGGCGTGCGCGATGAGGCCGAGATCCGCGGGCATCGCAGGACCTATATCGGAGCCATGCCGGGACGGATCATGGAGGGGATCAAGCGCAGCGGCGCTTCCAATCCGGTGATGGTGCTGGACGAGGTGGACAAGCTCGTCCGCGATTATGGCGGCGATCCCTCCAGCGCGCTGCTGGAGGTCCTCGACCCGGAGCAGAACAACACCTTCACCGACCACTATATGAATGTCCCCTATGATCTGTCCAACGTGTTTTTTGTGTGTACAGCCAATACCACGGACACCATCCCTGAACCCCTTCTCAACCGCATGGAGGTCATCCAGTTCCCGGGATATACGGCCATCGAAAAGGCCCAGATCGCCCGGCGCCATCTCCTGGTCCGGGCGATGAAGGAGATGGGCATAAAGCCCTCCGCCCTCAAAGTCACCGACGAAGCGATCGACCGGATCATAGAGGAATACACTGCCGAAGCAGGTGTGCGGGGACTCAAAAAACAGATCGACACCCTCTGCCGGTATGCCGCTGTCAAACTGGTCAAGGGCGAGAAAAAGCGTATCACTGTCAAAGCCAACAAGCTTCCCGAATATCTCGGCACAAATCATCTGCGCCATGACAGGGTGATGGACAAGGGTATCCCAGGCGTCGTCACAGGCCTGGCCTGGACCATGGCCGGGGGAGAGATCCTCTTTATCGAGACCGCGCTGACTCCCGGGGATGGAAAACACCTGATCACAGGCCAGCTGGGAGATGTGATGAAAGAGTCCGCCCAGATCGCGCTGACCATGGTCAAGTCCCTCTTTCCGGACAAAGCCGTGATCTTCAGGGAAAATGATCTGCATATTCACGTACCCGCGGGCGCCGTACCCAAAGACGGTCCCTCCGCAGGGATCGCACTGACCACTGCCCTTGCATCCCTTGTCAATGACACCGCCCCGGATCCGCTGATCGCGATGACAGGAGAAATATCCCTGCGGGGCAATGTCATGCCCATCGGCGGCCTTCCGGAAAAGCTGATGGCCGCTCAGCGTGCCGGTGTCCGGCAGGTGCTGATCCCACGGGATAATGAGGTCGATCTGGAGGAGGTTGCGCAGGAGGTCAGAGACAAGCTGACCATCACGCCCGTCAAAAATATCCGCCAGGTGCTGAAACTGAGCATTCCGGACATACAGCTGCCAGCCAAAGGCTAAATAAAATAAGATATCTTATTGCCGCGGTATATGCCTGTGCGTATACTGCGTTTTACAAAATCTATGCCCGCTGTGTTACAATGGTGACCGGCAGCTGATCTTAAACAGCCGCCATTCCGATCAATAAAATAAATGGTGGCTGTTCAGCTTCTTTCTCACGCACCTGGCAGGGCACACCTGCGGTGTCGCAGTAAATGCGAGGTGCTGATTGAACAATTACCAAAATTGCAGTATCATGTAAGCAGACTTTTATCAAAGGAGGTTATATAACATGAAAAAGAGAAAGCTCTTTACATCTCTTCTCTGCTCAGCCATGCTGGCACTGGGAAGTCTCGCCCCGTCTGTCGGCGTTGCGGCGGATGCCCTGAGAGTCGTCACACTCGGCGCGGATCTTTCCGACGCGCAGAAACAGACCATGCTCAAATATTTCAAAGTCAACGCGGATGAGGTCAAAATCATCTATGTCACCAACCAGGACGAAAGAAATCACCTGGCATCCTATGTTCCGATCGAGCAGATCGGTACCCGGACTGTCAGCTGCGCTTATGTACGTCCCACCAAAGAGGGCGGCATCAAGGTCCGTACAGCCAACCTGAACTGGGTCACCGGCAACATGATCGCCTCGAGCCTGTCCACCTCCGGCGTCAAAAACTGTGAGGTCATCGCCGCCTGTCCCTTTGAGGTATCCGGTACCGGTGCTCTGACAGGTGTCCAGATGGCATACGAGGTCGCCAGCGGAGAAAAGCTCGACCCCGCCAAAAAAGACGTCGCCACAGAGGAGATCGTCATCACGGGCAACCTGGCCGAGGAAGTAGGTCAGCAGGAAGCGACCTATGTGATCAACAAAGCCAAGATGGAAGTCATCGGCAACAATATCCAGAATGCCGAGGAGATCTATAACGTCGTCAACAACATCGTGAACCAGAACAACTATTATATCCCCCAGGAGGAGATCACGCAGATCGTAAACCTGCTCGAACAGATGGTCGCTCTGCAGTATGATTATGACGACATGCAGGATACACTGGAAATGGTCGACAATAACGTCTCCGACATCGCTGTCGAGGATGGATTTGACGAGGGCGACGAGGGCGATGAGGCAGAGTTTGAAGACACGCTGGATATCGACGCTGAGGACAGCATGGCTGCCGAGGCCGTTGACGAGGACAGCATCTTAAACGACATCGATGAGTCTGTTCTCGGAGAAGAGGTCATCATCAGCTCCACGGATGCCGCGGATCAGGGTGCCGAAGCATCTGCCGTCGAGGACGACTGGGACTGGGAAACCTTTGTGGAGTCCGGCAGCGACACTCCGGCAGCTGACGAACAGCAGATCAGCGCGGATACCGGCAGCGAGAATACCGCTGAGGAAATCCAGGATGTTTTTGTCCAGCCAGAGACCGATGATGCCGGCAGCGATCTTATCGATATCGAAGAGCCGGGATGGGACGTGGAGGATGACACCGAAATGACCCACATCCCGGATGCGCAGGATCAGGCTGAAGACACCGGTGATGCCATGGACACCGCGGACATCACGGAAGAAGAAGAGATCCCGGACGATCTGGCTGAAGATCTGATCGACGTGGATCAGCTTGATACCAGTTATCTGGATACTGCTTCCCAGGACAATTTCGACCAGGCAAAGCTTTTCTGCGAAGGCGAATACGAAGGCAACACAGCCTCTCTGCAGGAGGCACTTTCCGATCCCTCTGCAACAGCGGATGTGACCCTGGATGCAGCGACCGGCCATGAACTGACCAACAAAGTCATGAATGAGTACCTGTCCATCCTCGGCAACGGCACCCTTGCCTATACTCCGTCCGCGGACGATACTTATCTCAGCACCGAGTTGAACATGATCAACCGCAAGCTCAAAGAGATCTTTGCCATCCCCGGCAGCACCCCGGATCAGGAAGCGCAGAATATCCTTCAGAGCGTTTCCTCTGCTGACCAGCAGACGCTCTACGAAGACACCCTCGCCTTCTTTGAGAACCTCTACGGCGAAGGCTCCTCCGATTCCGATTCCGATTCCCTTGAGATCGAGGATATCGAAGAGGATGCCGCCGAAGCACAGGCTGACACGTACCTGATGGAAGAGGACAGTCTGGATGATGTCTACGAACATGACACGGATGAATATATAGAGGAGGAAGAAGCCTACTGATCTGTATGCTTCCTGAGATTCTCACCGTTCAGTCATAAGCTCCTTCAGAGCACCCCTTATACCCGCACGACCAGATATATGGAATATGTATCCGGATTTCCGCGGGATATATGCAGAGGGTCTAAATACGCGGAACCAATGATTTCCACGTTTTCAGGCCCTCTGATATAATTCAAAACACCGGGGACGGTTCTTGGTGTGGAAGCACACAGCCAACCGTTCCCGGTGTTTTTTCAGCTTTTTATACTCACGCAAATCGTAACTGTTCAGTCACAAGCTCCTTCACAGTTACGAGGCCAGGCGCAGGCTCCTTTCGTCGCATTAGAAGTGCGCCTGGCCTTGGCTGTTGATCTTTTGTTCCACGCACCTCGCAGTAAATGCGAGGTGCTGACTGAA
>JAFWDX010000152.1 GCA_017515945.1 Blautia sp.
CTGTTCAGTCACAAGCTCCTTCACAGTTACGAGGCCAGGCGCAGGCTCCTTTCGTCGCATTGGAAGTGCGCCTGGCCTTGGCTGTTGAGCTTTAGTTCCACGCACCTCGCAGTAAATGCGAGGTGCTGACTGAACAGTTACCTTCGATCATAGTTTTTTCACAACTCCAACACGAAATGCACAAATCTCGCTGTTAAGATAGCCATCAGTCAGCACCGGTAACTGTTCAGAAATAAGTTTACCGGCAGCCAGAAAAGAGGTGAACATGAGATGTCAGAATTTCGTCATGAATGGAAGCACGTGATCAGTGCTTCTGACAGCATTACCATCCGGCAGCGTATGTCCGTGGTGGCCCGGACGGATCCCCATGCGGTGGACGGCAGATACCGGATCAGGAGCCTTTACTTTGACAATCTTTATGACAAAGCATTGCGCGAAAAGATCGATGGCGTCAACCGCCGGGAAAAATTCCGGCTGCGGTTTTACAATGACGATACGGACCTGATTCATCTGGAAAAGAAAAGCAAGATAAACGGGTTATGTGCGAAAGAAAGCACTCGGATCCTGAAAGGCCAGGTGGAAGACCTCCTGAACGGAGAGCTGGGATGGATGCCGCTTACAGGAGATCCCCTGATCACGCAGCTGTACGCCAAAATGCTGTATCAGGGCCTGCGGCCCCGGACGATCGTGGATTATACCAGGCAGCCGTTTATTTATGGCCCGGGAAACGTGCGGGTCACCATAGACGATCACATACGCACAGGTATCCTGTGCACGGATTTCCTGGATATGGACTGCGTGACCGTTCCCGCACCGGATGCGGGGATCATCCTGGAGGTAAAGTGGGATGAATTCCTGCCTGACCCGATCCGGGCCGCGGTGGGACTGGATAACCGGAGGGGCACGGCGTTTTCAAAGTATGCGGCTTGCAGGGTGTACGGCTGAAGACAGGGGATAGCTGTGCAGGAAAATGTGTGTGAACAGTGCGAAAGAGGTAAGGACAAATGACATTCAACGATATTTTTAAATCATCTTTTCTGAGTAACGTAAACAGCGTGAGTATTCTCGACATGGTTCTCGCGATGGTCCTGGCTTTTGCGCTGGGCCTCTTCATCTTTTTTATCTATAAAAAGACTTATACCGGGGTGATGTATTCCTCGGGATTCGGTGTGACGCTGATCGCGCTGACAATGATCACAACGCTCGTCATTCTGGCTGTGACGTCGAACGTCGTTCTTTCTTTAGGTATGGTCGGTGCCTTGTCAATCGTCCGTTTCCGTACGGCGATCAAAGAGCCGCTGGACATCGCATTTCTTTTCTGGTCGATCGCGGCTGGCATTGTCCTGGCAGCAGGTCTGGTGCCGCTGGCTGTATTCGGCAGTGTCCTGATCGGACTGATCCAGCTGGTGTTCACAAACCATAAAACGCATACGAATCCGTATATCGTCGTGTTATCCTGCAGGGATCATGACTGTGAGACAAAGGCTGTGGAGTATCTGAAAGCACACACGGTACGGAGCATTGTAAAGAGCAAGACAGCCGCAAAGGGGCGGGTTGAGCTGAATATGGAAATCCGTCTGAAGGAGGACAACACCGATTTTATCAATGAGCTGGCGGATATGGAGGGGATCGAATCCGCCGTTCTGGTCAGCTATAACGGCGAATATATGGGATAATAAAGAGGAGGAAGACCATGTCAACGGATAAACGTATGGACAGGA
>JAFWDX010000012.1 GCA_017515945.1 Blautia sp.
CTGTTCAGTCAGCACCTCGCATTTACTGCGAGGTGCGTGAGAAAAAAGTTGAACAGCCAAGGCCAGGCGCACTTCCAATGCGACGAAAGGAGCCTGCGCCTGGCCTCGTAACTGTGAAGGAGCTTGTGACTGAACAGTTACGAGTACTTTTATAAAGGAAGAAATAAATATGACCCTTACCAGCAAGCAGCGGGCTTATCTCAAAAGCCTGGCCATGACCATGAATCCGGTCGTACAGATCGGAAAAGAAGGCTTAACGCCGGAGAATACCCGGTCCATGGAGGAGGCACTTACAGCCAGGGAGCTCATCAAGATCGGCCTTCTCAAAAACTGTACACAGGAGCCCCGTGAGGTAGCCGAAGCAGCGGCAGAGCGTACGCATTCCCAGGTGGTCCAGGTGATCGGCAGGAAGTTTGTGCTCTACAGGGAGGGAAAGGACGACAAGAAAAAGATCGTTCTTCCCGCAAACAGGAAAGATTGAAAACAGGCTGAAAGGGAAACATGGATACAAAAAAGAAAATCGGCATCATGGGCGGAACCTTTGACCCGATTCATCTGGGTCACCTGATCCTCGGAGAAAAGAGCTATGAGCAGCTTTCCCTTTCCAGCGTTCTGTTCATGCCTGCCGGCCATCCGCCGCACAAGCAGCACAGAGAGGGCAGAGCCTCTGACCGGCAGCGCGTGGAGATGGTCCGTCTGGCGATCGCGGACAATCCGCATTTTGAGCTGTCTCTTCGCGAGATGAACGAGGACGGCTTCACTTATACTTACCGGACTCTGGAAGGCATGAAGGCAGAGGATCCGGAAGCCGAATACTATTTTATCCTTGGTGCAGATTCTCTGCTGGCCTTTGACTCCTGGATGAAGCCGGAAAGGATCGCCGCAGCCTGTACAGTCGTTGCAGCTGTCCGCAACAATACCTCTACCGACATGCTGGAGAAGGAGCTGGACCGCCTGCGCCGCAAGTACAACAGCAGTTTTATCCGTCTGGATACAGAGAATATCGATGTGTCGAGTCATATGCTCAGAGAGTGGGCCGGAGAAGGCAGGAGCCTGAAATATTACCTGCCGGACAGCGTGATCGATTACATCAGGAAGGAGGGGATTTATGCCGGATTATGATTTTTTTAGGCTGCAGAAACGAGTCGCAAAAGAGCTGGATGAAGCGCGCTTTGAGCATACCCTCGGCGTCATGTATACCTGTGCGGCACTTGCGATGGCGCATGGTTATGATATCGACGACGCCCGTTGTGCAGGGCTGTTGCATGACTGTGCGAAATGTATCCCCACCAAAAAAAAGCTGAAGCTCTGCGAGGATTATTACGTTCCGATCACTGACTTTGAAAAGAGCCATCCTTTTCTGATCCACGCCAAACTAGGGGCAGCCCTTGCCCGCGAAAAATATGGTGTCACTGATGAACAGATCCTTTCCGCGATCACATATCATACGACCGGAAGACCGGAGATGACCCTGCTTGAAAAGATCGTCTATATTGCGGATTACATTGAGCCCATGCGCACAAAGGCGCCGAATCTCGACAGGATCCGGCCCCTGGCTTTCCGGAACCTCGA
>JAFWDX010000013.1 GCA_017515945.1 Blautia sp.
GCTTGGTATGATGAAGCGGTTTTTTACCATATTTACCCGCTGGGACTGACGGGAGCACCCAGACAGAATGCATATGCAGAGCCGGTACACAGGCTCCGCGGTCTGCTGCCCTGGATCGCCCATATTTGTGCACTGGGCTGCACGGCTGTCTATATCGGTCCTCTGTTTGAATCCGTCGGTCATGGCTATGAGACGACGGATTACAGAAAGCTGGATTCCCGTCTGGGGACGAATGAGGATCTGAAGGAGTTCGTGAGAGAATGTCACGGGCAGGGCTTGAGGGTGATCTTTGACGGCGTGTTTAACCACACGGGCAGGGATTTCTTTGCCTTCCGCGATCTGAAGGAAAACAGGGAGAATTCTCCCTATAAGGACTGGTACTGCAATGTCAACTTCTGGGGCAACAATGAGTACAATGACGGCTTTTCCTATGAAAACTGGGGAGGATATAACCTGCTGGTCAAACTCAATCAGCGGAATCCGGCTGTGAGAGACTACATCTGTGACGTGATCAGGTTCTGGATCAGCGAATTTGATGTGGACGGGATCAGGCTGGACGCCGCCGATGTGCTGGATTTTGACTTCATGAAGGCGCTGCGGGCAGTGGCAGATCAGGCCGACAGGGATTTCTGGCTCATGGGCGAGGTGATCCATGGGGATTATTCACGCTGGGCGAATGAATCGACGCTGCACAGTGTGACCAACTATATGATGCATAAGGCGCTGTATTCAGGCCATAACGATCACAATTACTTTGAGATAGCCCATACCATCCGCCATATTGACGGAATGACCGGAGCCCGTCAGTACTGCCGGAGCCTGTATACCTTTGTGGACAATCATGACGTGGAGAGGATCTCCACCAAGCTCATGAATAAGGCGCATTATACGCCGGTGCATATCCTGCTTTACACGCTGCCCGGGATCCCGTCCATCTATTATGGGTCGGAATTCGGCATCGACGGGCCGAAGCATCGGGGCGGTTCGGATGATGCCATCCGTCCCTCCATTCATCTGGCGGATTTTGTGCAGAATGCCGGAGAAGATCAGGATGGATTTACAACCACATGTCAGGTGGTCGCAGGTCTCGATCCCTCACGGACCATGGCGCTGATCCAGGCCCTCGGCCGGGTCAGGAGCCGGATCCCGCATCTGGCTTACGGAGATTACGAGGAAAGAGTGCTGACGACCCGGCAGTATGCGTTTGCGCGCCGTTTTGACGGGTCGGAGGTGATCACGGCAGTCAATAACGATGACAATCCGGCCGCTCTTTCCATCTCTGCCCGCGACGGGCTCTACACGGACGCGCTGACGGGGGCGCAGGCTGAGTGTACGGGCGGCTGTCTGCGGGTAACCGTGCCTGCGAACGGAGGACAGATCTGGGTGCCTTTAGCAGTTCTGGACGGAGCTGATGATACCGGTATACAGGTGCAGCCTGTACAGCGTACCGCAAAGCAGGAGGCAGCAGCCCCGGAGGCTCCTGAACAGCCGTCCGAAAGTGAGAAACCACAGCCGGTTACAGATGTCAGTGCGGCAGCAGGCCTGAGAGAAGAACACGCCGTACCTGTGAAGGAGCTTGTGACTGAACAGGTACAACAGGCCTTTGAAGAAACGGAGGCGGAACCGGTACAGGTTCCAGATATCCCGTTCGAACAGATGACCGTTCCCCAGCTTCAGCAGGTGATCCTGGGAAAAATGGCTTCCAACGGTCCTGTGACCGACCGGATGAAAAAAGACGTGACGGATAATATCTGGAAGGATTCCCTGATCAACTGGGCAAAAAGCTTCCGATGAGCAGCGGCAGGAAAGGCATAACTATATGACTGTTTCGGAGAGAAGAAAGAAGATCATCCGCAGGAAAAAAATGCAGCGGATACTTAGAAGATACAGAAAACCGCTATTTTATGGAGCTGTGGCGCTGCTGCTCCTTTGTCTGGTCCTCCTGGTCCGCTCTGCCGTCAGCAAACGCAGATCCGGCTCAGAAGCCCGCGAGGAGGCGATCCGCAGAGAAAACCTCTCAAAGGAGCAGGAAAAAGAGGCACAGCAGGAAATGGAAGCCACGCCGGTGCCTTCTCCGACACCCACGCCGGAACCATATGCCGATAAGCCGGATATCGATATCAATGACTGGAAATTCATCCTGGCCAATCCATGGCATTCCGTGGAAGAGTATGAGCCGGACCTGGAATGGTTCGAGGATGTGCAGCTGGACTACAGGATCATCGACGCGATGGATGCTTTTGTGGGGGATGCCAGGGACCTGGGTTATTCTGTCGTCATGGTCAGCGGCTACCGCAGCTATGACACCCAGACAGGGCTCTTTGAACAGACGGCGGATGCGTATGGGGAAGAGGAAGCCGCGACCATCGTGGCTGTCCCGGGTACCAGCGAGCACCAGACCGGCCTGGCGGCGGACATCACGGATGATTACTATGACCTGATGAATGAATCCCTTGAAAACACGGAACTCTACCAGTGGATGAGCGCCCATTGCCATGAATACGGGTTTATCGTGCGCTTCCCCAAGGGCAAGGAGGACATCACAGGAATCATTTACGAACCATGGCACTACCGGTATGTCGGGGTGGAGGCAGCCACTTATATCATGGAACATGATCTGACTCTGGAAGAATTTCTGGAACTATACCAGCCTAAGGAGAACCTGACGGCATGAATTACATAGTTTTTGATCTGGAGTGGAACCAGAATCCCAACACAAAGATGAAAATCAACAAGCTCCTTCCCTTTGAGATCATAGAGATCGGAGCGATCAAGCTGGATGAAAACAGGCAGCCGGTGGATACCTTTCACCGACTGATCAAACCGGTGATCTATCACTGGATCCAGGACAGCATCTATCAGGTGATCCATGTCAACTACCGTGAACTGCAGCGCAAGGGGATCCCTTTCGCAGACGCTGCGGAGGAATTCATGGAATGGTGCGGGGATGACTACCGTTTCTGCACCTGGGCCAAACAGGATGTGATGGAGCTGCAGCGAAATATGAGATATTACCACATGCTGGATCTGCTGCCCGGCCCTGTGGTCTATTATGATGTACAGAAGCTCCACTCCCTGTCCTTTGAGGACGGTCTGGAACGCCGTTCTCTCGAGCATGCGATCGAACAGCTCGGGATCATAAAAGATCAGGGCTTCCACAGAGCCCTGTCGGATGCGGTCTACACATCCAGGGTGCTGATGCAGGTGGATGAAAAATACCTGACAGGATATGAGTCGGTAGATTCCTACCAGAACCCGAAAGAAAAGGAAGACGAGTTTATCTATGTCTCCGGCGGCTGTGAAAAATATATCTCACGGGAATTTGCCAACCGTGAAAAGGCTGCCGCGGACCGGGAAGTGAAAAGCACACACTGCCCTGTCTGTAATCTGAAGACAACGCTGCCTCCAGGCAGTAAAGGCAGTATCTGGAACCTGGGCAGTTCAAGGGTCTATTACAGCCTGACAGCCTGTCCGGAGCACGGCACAGTAGCCGGCAGGATCCGGATCCGCAAGACCGAGCAGAACAGGTATTATGCGGTAAAAACGCTGTGGGTGGCCTCGGAGAGGGAAGAGATATGGATGAGGCAGAAAATCGAGGCGCTTTATAATAAAAAGAATAAAGTATAAGGAAAGTGGGGTCTGGCCCTCGGAACAAAGC
>JAFWDX010000153.1 GCA_017515945.1 Blautia sp.
AAAAAACACACACTTACCTTTTTTTTGATTAAAATAAAAATCGGTTCAAATCATTAATTTTGACATCTTCTAAATGTTGTTTGACTCATATAATGCTTTATCATATGAATCGACCTATTGCAGATGTTAAATACATACCTGAATCCGTGAAGCTCATATGCGATAATCAGGCCCAAATCCTTTAACTGTCGCATTTATCACAACTCCACATTGATGTTGCGTTTTCACCCACCGGGTGAAGGTATTTATCTCTTAATTCCACTCATTTCTCATTCCATTTGGTACAATTAGACCATGGAAGAGAGGTGCATGGAATGAAGAAAATCATCGTTGAATTCTCCAATGAACGGCTTATTACTCCGAGCGGTCTTTCGCTTGTAGGCGGAGCGCTGGGCAAGAGTGATCTCGTTAAAAGGGCTAACCGCGCCAGGATCGACAGTAAACGCTCCCAGCCGCAGATCAAAAATGGAGATATTCTTCTTACCTATATTGGCCTGCTCTGCCAGGGAAAACCTTCTTTTGAAGCGGTCCGTGAACTGCATGCCGATCCGGAGTACTATAAGGCCGCGCTCGGGATCTCCTATGCGATTCCCTCCGCAGAGACGCTCCGTCAGAGAATGGACATTATCGGCAGAACGCTTCGGGACGAGATACTTGCGGCCAATATTACGATGTTCAATACGATTGGCGTCAAGCCGTCATCTCTTCCCTGCGGTTTTGTCCCTGTTGATATTGATGTCACTCCCTGTGACAATTCCAAAACCAGCAAGGAAGGTGTATCAAGGACTTATAAAGGCTTTGATGGGTATGCCCCTATCATGGCCTATATTGGTGACGAAGGCTTTCTGGTAAATACTGAACTGCGCGAAGGAAAGCAGCACAGCCAGAAAGGAACACCGGATTTTCTTCGAGAGACTCTCCGCCTTGCCCACCAGATGACCGATCAGCAGCTTTTAATCCGCATGGATTCCGGAAATGATGCAGCCGAAAACCTTGGGATTCTTATTGAGGATGGCTCCTGGTTTGTCATCAAACGGAACATGCGCCGCGGCGAGACCAAAGAAGGATGGCTCGAAAAGGTACAGGACTGCTGTAAGGATATCCGTCATCCCCGTGAGGGGAAAACCGTATACATTGGAAGCAGCTGGAAGGATGTTCCCTATACGACAGTCAACGGTGAGCAGAAGACTATCTGCCTGCGCATAGGCTACGAGATCATCGAGCGCACCATTGATAAGCATGGCCAATATCTGTTTCCTGCCGATATCGAGGTAAATACCTGGTGGACAAACCTCGGTCAGCCTGATGACGATGTGATCCGGCTTTACCATGAACATGGTGAGAGTGAGCAGTACCACAGTGAGATCAAAACGGATATGGATGTCGAACGTTTCCCTTCCGGGAAATTTGACACCAACGAGCTTGTCCTGGAGCTTACTGTTCTTGCTTATAACATTCTCCGCATTATCGGACAGAAGTCACTTAAAAGCAGCAGTGCTCCCAAAACGAAGCGCAAAGTAAAGCGCCGAAGGATCCGTACAGTGATCAGCAATCTGATTCTGATCGCCGGCCATGTAAAAGAACATGCCAGAAGACTCATCCTTTCACTGGGAAAGAGTAATATATGGATTCCGGTGTTTATGGATCTGCATCATCAGCTGGTTTTGACGTAAATTGAAATCCGCCAGCGATAACTATCAATACAGCGTTTATTAACTGTGCTCTTTTATTCATGAAGAGCCTCTGGAAACAGACGATTCAACAGCAAAAAACTCGTAAACAGGGATCACCACTATTCGGACTATTAAAAAATCCCTTTAGTGAACCGATCCTTATATTTTGAAGCTGAGCTTCACGGATTCAGGTTCATTGAGAAAACTGTTCAGAAGTACAAAGAAGAGGATCATCGCCTCGCAATTCAGTACAAATCGGGAGGAGGGGTTTAAATGGCACATATCAGGATAGATTATGACGGACTTGCGC
>JAFWDX010000154.1 GCA_017515945.1 Blautia sp.
CTTAGGGGAAGAGTGCGTGCTGACCAAGGGACTCGACGGATGCCTCTCCATTTATCCGATCAAGGCGTGGGAGGCCTTTGAGGATAAGTTGAGAACGCTGCCTCTGACAGACAAAAATGCCAGAACCTTTACGCGTTTCTTTGTAGCCGGAGCCTGCGCATGCGAACTGGACAAGCAGGGGAGAATTCTCGTACCATCAACATTACGGGAATTTGCTGGTCTGGAAAAAGATGTGGTCCTGACAGGTTATCTGGACCGGATTGAGATCTGGAGCAAAGAGGCATGGACCAAAAACTGCGATTTCACGGATATGGACGCTGTTGCCCAGAGTATGCTGGACATGGGGATCACGATCTGAGACGCAGGGAATGGCCGGAAAAACTTCCACAGGAGAGATTGATGGAATTCAAACACAAATCAGTATTGCTGGAGGAAACCATCCAGGGTTTGCATATCCGCCCTGACGGCATCTATGTGGACGGGACTCTGGGAGGGGCTGGACATGGCGCACAGATATGTGCAAGACTTTCTGCCCAGGGGAGATTTATAGGTATAGATCAGGACCAGGACGCGATAGTTGCTGCGAGTGAACGGCTTGCCGCCTGGAAGCAGGCGGTGATCATTCGCAGCAATTATTGTTACATGGTCCAAAAGCTTGCCGGGATCGGGATCAGGCAGGTGGACGGGATCCTGCTGGATCTGGGTGTTTCTTCATATCAGCTTGATGAAGAGCAGAGAGGCTTCACATACCGCGTGGATGAGCCCCTGGATATGCGGATGGACCGCAGCCAGGATCGGACTGCGGCGGATATCGTCAATGGCTATTCAGTTCAGGAGCTTACGAGGATATTAAGGGATTACGGTGAGGAACGTTACGCACCGGCTATTGCCAGAGGCATCGTTGCTGCCAGGGAAAAGGCCCCGCTCACCAGCACCGGCCAGCTTTGAGGTTATCCGATCAAGCGTGCCGCGCAAGATGCTTGCTGCGCCTGGCCATCCGGCCAAACGCACATTTCAGGCGATCCGGATCGAACTGAACCGCGAACTGGAAGTCCTTGAAACATCCCTGGACGGGATGATCGATCTGCTTTCGCCAGGGGGCAGGCTTTGCATTATCACTTTTCATTCTCTGGAAGACCGTATCGTCAAGAACGCCTTCCGCAGAAATGAAAATCCATGTATATGTCCGCCGGATTTCCCGGTATGTACCTGTGGGAGAGTATCCAAAGGACGGGTGATCACCCGCAGGCCGATCCTTCCTTCGGCGGAGGAGATGGAGTCAAATCCCCGCTCAAAAAGCGCCAAGCTTCGCATATTTGAAAAAGTCTTTGAAAAGTGAAGGAGCTTGTGACTGGATAGATACGGAAAAGAGTGAGCGATTACGCGGGACTTGACAGAATGGAGTATTATATGGCACAATCAGCCGGAATGGGATATGGAAGAAACGGAGTCCGCAACGGATACAGAACGGATGCGGCTCCTGCATATTATACAGAAGGAAATACCGCGAGAAATGAACTCGCCTATGAAGAGGACGGACTTTCTTATATTCCCGTACAGCCTTCACCGGACAGGGGCAGTGTAAGGCCCCGTACCGTAAAGATGACCCGCGGGTCAGTCCGGCCTGTCCGCACAGCCAGCCTCCGGACCCAGCGCAACAGGGCCAAAGCTCTCAGTACGAGCCTGGGCTTTGTGCTGTTCCTGGCAGTGATCATGTCGGCTGTCATTTTTTTCTGTGTGCAGTACATCAGGCTGAAATCCGAGTACACCGCCCGGATCGCGGATGTCGCCGTGCTCGAAGAGGAGCTGGCGCAGCTCAAGGAGGATAATGACGCTGTATACGCACAGGTGGTTTCCAATGTGGATCTGGATCAGGTCAAAAAGATCGCAGTGGGCAGACTGGGGATGAAATATCCCGAGGACAGTCAGAAGCAGACCTATACCACATCCGAGGGAACCGGCTTTGTGCGCCAGTATCAGGACCTGCCGGGTTGAAAGAGGGGGACGATTTGGCTTCAGACAGTATAAGAACGAGAAAAAAACCGATACGGAAGATCCATCCGGTCATGAGACAGAAGCTGGCGGCACTGTTTGCAGTTGTGCTGCTGGCTTTCGTTGGTTTGGCGGCCAGAGTGACCTATATCAATGCCAAAAGCGGAGATAAATATAAAAAGCAGGTGCTCAGTCAGGCCCAGTCCAAGTATGAGAGCCGTGTTATGCCCGCCAGACGCGGAGATATTTATGACCGTAACGGTAATATACTCGCAACCAGCAATAAGGTATATAATGTCATCCTGGACTGCAGGCTGGTGAACGAGACAAAGGAATATATCGAACCCACCGTCCGCGCGCTGGTCAGCTGCCTGGGGATCGAAGAGAGCCGGATCCGTACGCTGCTCGGCAGCGAATCCACTGGCCAAAGCCAGTACCAGATCCTAAAGTCCAAGATTTCCATGGAGGAAAAAAAGGCTTTTGACGATTATACCAATCCGGGTCCGGAAAGCGGCCTGAGTGAAACAGAAATAGAAGAACGGGCACTTGTCCAGGGCGTGTGGTTTGAAGAGGACTATCTGAGGGCCTATCCTTATAACGATCTTGCCTGTGATACGATCGGGTTCACCTATAACCGGGATACGGCAGACTGCGGACTGGAAGGCTTTTATAACAATATCCTGACAGGTGTGGACGGCCGTCAGTATGGCTATTTCAATAATAACGCCGATGTTGAGCAGACGATCATCGCCCCGACGAATGGCAGCAGTATACAGACAACGCTGGATGCCGGGATACAGCAGATCGTCCAGAAATATGTCAATGCTTTTAATGAGGTGCTCGGTGCGGAGCATGTGGGCGTGATCGTAGAGCAGCCGGAGACCGGAGAGATCCTGGCCATGGACGGCGGGGACCGTTACGACCTTAATGATCCATGGGATCTGTCCATGGTGTATACAGAAAAAGAGCTTGAGGAGCTCACAAAGGATGCGGAGACAGAGCTGAAAACGCTTACAGGCGTCTGGAGCAATTATTGTGTGTCAGATGCCTTTGAACCGGGATCGGTCGTGAAACCGGTCGTCATGGCCGCAGCACTTGAAAAGGGAAAAATAGCTACCAGCGACACGTTTACCTGTGATGGATACGAGATCTTTGGGGCCAATTCTGATACAATGATCCGGTGTGCCGTATATCCGGATGCACACGGTGTGGAAACACTGGCCGATATCATCGCAAATTCATGTAATGACGGTATGATGCAGATTGCCTCAAAGATGGGGATCGAACAGTTCCTCAAATCGCAAAGCGTGTTCAACTTCGGTTCCCGTACCGGGATCGATCTGCCGAATGAAGGAACCGGGATCATTCATACGGCTGAGACCATGGGAGAAACAGAGCTGGCCAGCTCTTCTTTCGGGCAGGGCTTTACCTGTACCATGATCCAGGCTGTCAATTCCGTATGTTCTGTGATCAATGGCGGGTATTATTATCTGCCTCATCTGGTCACGGCGGTAAAGGATCCGGGTGGCGCCACAATCCGTACTTACATGCCGACTCTGCTCAAACAGACGATCTCAGGCAATATATCTGATGATATACGCAAATATATGGAGGCAAGCACGATCTACGGTACCAGCCAGAAGGTGCGTCTCAACGGATACAGCGTCGGGGGAAAGACCGGTACCGCAGAAAAGCTTCCCAGAGGAAACAAAAAATACCTGGTTTCCTTCGTTGGTTTTGCCCCGGTCGAGGATCCGGCAGTGGTCATATATGTTGTGGTCGATGAACCCCACGTGGAGGATCAGGCAAGCAGTGCGTATCCCCAGTACATCGCCCAGGGTATTCTGAGCGAGGTGCTGCCTTATCTGGGCGTAACGCCGGATGAACCGGACGAAGGTCCCGTAGAATATACAGAACTCTGGGAAGGGTTTTCCGGACACCTGCCGGCCTCAGTCAACGGCAGAGTCGATGATTATGGCAGACTGATCGATGAAGAGGGCTATCTCATCGACTGGGACGGCAGACATATCGATGAAGACGGGTACCTGCTGGATGAGGACGGTATTTATCTGTTGGATGAGAACGGAAATTATATAAAATCCACGAACCTCTATGGCATTGACGGTAGCTCCGTGATGCCGGAAGCAATTTCTGATCTGACGGTCCCTGAGCCGCTTACGGATTCATCAGAACCGCTGACCGGTAATAATGCGGAATCGGAAGGCATTACAAACGAAGAAGCCGGTATTGAATAAGGGTAACTGTGAAGGAGCTTGTGACTGAACAGTTACGAATAAGGCATCTGGTTATATGCAAAAAAGGAGAACGATACGTTATGGTAACACATACTTTGCTGGCTGCGCTGATCGCTTTCGGACTGAGCGCGGTGCAGGCCCCTTTTGTCATCCCCTTCCTGAGAAAACTCAAAATGGGACAGACGGAAAGGGAAGAGGGCGTGCAGGCGCATCTTAAAAAAGCGGGAACCCCGACTATGGGCGGCATCATGATCCTGGCTGCTTTTGTGATCACCTGCCTGTTTTTTGTAAAGGATTATCCGAGGATCCTGCCGGTGCTGATCCTGACTGCAGGATTTGGCCTGATCGGGTTTCTGGACGATTACCTTAAGGTTGTGCTGAGGCGTTCTGACGGCCTTCTTGCATGGCAGAAGCTCCTGCTGCAGATCCTGGTGACCGGCGCGTTTGCATTTGCCTGCCTCAGTCAGAATGAGATCGGGCTGGATATGAGGGTGCCTTTTACCCATGGGTTCTTTGCTGATCCGGGTATCCTGACGGTTCCGATCCTCTTCTTTGCAGTTATCGGAACGGTCAACGGGGTCAATTTTACCGATGGACTGGATGGCCTGGCCTCCACTGTGACGATCGTCGTCGCCCTGTTTTTTGTCGCGGCGTCGATCATTCTGGGAGCACCGGTGAGCCCCATGCCGGCAGCGGCAGCAGGCGCACTGATGGGTTTTGTACTCTTTAATGCATATCCGGCGCGCATTTTTATGGGCGATACAGGTTCTCTGGCTTTGGGCGGATTTGTGGCCGGTACAGCCTATGTACTGGAACTGCCGTTGTTTATACCGATCGTTGGGCTGATCTACCTGGTGGAGGTCCTGTCTGTTATGATCCAGGTATCATATTTTAAAGCGACCGGTGGTAAAAGGATCTTCAAAATGGCACCGATCCATCATCATTTTGAATTGTGCGGCTGGTCCGAGACCAGGATCGTCGCTGTTTTTGCAGTGGTCACGGCTGTGTGCGCGATGATCGGCCTTTTAGGTCTGTGACCTGCGCAAAGGAGCGATCCTTTCGCGTATATTTGTTTTATAGTAACTGTTCAGTCAGCACCTCGCATTTACTGCGAGGTGCGTGGAGCAAAAGACGAACAGCCAGGGCCAGGCGCACTTCCAATGCGACGAAAGGAGCCTGCGCCTGGCCTCGTAACTGTGAAGGAGCTTGTGACTGAACAGTTACGTTTTATAATTGTAAATCAAGAAGGGAAGTAACTGCGAAGTAGCTTATGACTGAACAGTTACGAAGGGAAAAATAATGGAACTGTCCGGTTTAAAAGTCCTGGTTTTTGGATCAGGCAGGAGCGGGATAGGTGCGGCCAGACTTCTGTGTAAAACAGGAGCAGCACCTGTGATCTTTGATGGCAATACTGCGGTCGATGAAAATGCCGTACGTCAGGCTTTGGACAATAATACCGATATTCAGATCTATAAAGGAGAACTTCCTGAGGATGTGCGTCGGAGCCTTGACCTTGCGGTACTCAGCCCGGGAGTTCCCTGCGATACTCCGCTGGTGCAGCAGATGCGCGGGGAGGGGATCCCGATCTGGGGTGAAGTGGAACTTGCATGGCAGACGACAAAAGGACGTGTACTGGCGATTACAGGAACCAACGGCAAAACCACTACCACTGCTTTGCTGGGGCATATCATGGAGGATGCGCTGCCCGGAAAGGTTTTTGTGGTAGGTAATATCGGCACTGCGTATACATCCCGTTCACTGGAGACCACGGATGATTCGGTGACTGTCGCTGAGATCAGCAGCTTTCAGCTGGAGACGATCCATGATTTCGCGCCTGTGGTCACAGCGATTTTAAATATTACGGAGGATCATCTCAACAGGCATCACACCATGGAGGAATATATCCGGGTCAAAGAGGAAATCACGAGGAATCAGGGACCGGAGGATGTGTGTGTGCTGAATTACGAGGACAGTGTCCTGCGCGGATTCGGCAGCAGGGCCGTGCCGCGGGTTTTCTGGTTCTCCTCAGCCCATGTGCTGGAGGAGGGGATTTATCTTGACGGAGAGAGGATCATCCTCAGGGACGGAGACAGAACATATCATATTGCGGATACTTCTCAGCTGAAGCTTTTGGGGACTCATAATTATGAAAATGTGATGGCTGCAGCGGCCATGGCATACTTTGCCGGCGTGGATCCGGAGATTATTTCCCGGAGCGTGTGCACCTTCACAGCCGTTCCTCACCGGATCGAATTTGTGGAGGAGATCAACGGTGTGGCATATTATAATGATTCAAAAGGCACCAACCCGGATGCGGCGATAAAAGGGATTCAGGCTATGAACCGGCCGACCCTGCTCATCGGCGGTGGGTATGACAAGCAAAGCTCTTATGACGAGTGGATCCAGGCATTTGATGGAAAAGTACGCTTCCTGGTTCTGATCGGTCAGACAAAAGAGAAGATCAGGGAAGCTGCGCTGAAAAACGGGTTTACAGATATAGTCCTTTGTGAAGACCTCGCGGAGGCTGTTGCGACCTGTACCCGCCTTTCCAGACCGGGTGATGCGGTCCTCCTTTCACCGGCATGCGCAAGCTGGGGGCAGTTTGACAACTATGAGCAAAGAGGAGATGTATTTAAAGCGCTGGTAAGAGGATTAAAGAGATAATATACGCGGGAACAGTTACGAGCGAGTGAGTATAGAAGTATAAAAAGGGGATATGCTCTTATGGAACAGGAGGAATACTATAGTTCAATACCGAAATGGATCGTCCTGGGCTGTCTGCTGGCATTACTGGCGGGAGGAGGCATCCTCTTTTTTCTTTACTATAGTGTTGATGCGGTGGAAGTGATCGGTACGACACGATATACAGACCAGGAAGTCAAGGACATGGTCCTTCAGGGCCCCGCATCTGGCAACTGTATTCTGGCATCCCATTTTCTTTCAAGGGACAATGTCACGGACATCCCCTACGTGGATGCGCTGCATGTGTCGGTACTTGATCACCACAAGATCTGCATTACAGTCAGGGAAAAAAAGGCGGTAGGGTGCTTTCCCTATCTGGACAGTTATATATATTTTGACCGTAACGGCGTATTTTTTATCTCTGATCGGAAAAGGGACGACACGATCCCCTATTTTTCAGGAATCTCCGTTAAAAACGTGATCCAGAATGAAAAACTGGATCTTAAAGGGGCTTCTGTATTGAATACGGCGATTGTCCTGGCGACGATCTTCCAGAAAAGTGAGTTCCTGCCGGATGATATACGCTTCGATGAAAACGGGCAGATCAGCCTTATCTATAAAGAGATCACCGTCAGCCTGGGCAAGGATGAATACCTGGAGGACAAGCTTTCCCGCGTGCTGGCCATCCTGCCTAAAATCGAAGGGCGCAGCGGGATCCTGCATGTGGAGATGGTCAGCAGTTCTTCCAGGACCATTACCTTTGAGCTGGCAGTAACGGAAGAAAACTGGGACGGAGGATATGACGAAAAAGGAGAATATACCGGGGACGGCAGCTATGACAAAAATGGAAACTACGTCGGGCCTAAACCGGGGAGCAGGGAACGGGCTGTTCAGGAACTGATCGAAAGAAAAGCTGAAGAAAAAAATACATCTTCCGCAAATGTGAAGCCCTCTTCCGTACGCGACTCGGACAGGGACGGATATGATGATGAGACCGGCGAAAAGATCAACACCCGCGATATGGACGGGGATGGATATGACGACAGCACCGGTGAAAAGATCAACAGCCGTGACCAGGACGGGGACGGATATGACGACAGCACCGGTGAAAAGATCAACAGCCGCGACCAGGACGGAGACGGATATGACGACAGTACCGGAAAAAAAATCAACAGCCGTGATCTGGACGGTGATAATTATGACGATGAGACTGATGAATATATAGA
>JAFWDX010000155.1 GCA_017515945.1 Blautia sp.
CCTTTCATGGACAAAAGGACCGTCCCCTTATGACTCATTCGTAATGCGCCGCCACATCCCTCAGCTTTTCGATGATCGGCAGATGCTGCGGACATACGCCTTCGCACTGGCCGCATGCGATGCACTCGCTGGCCTTGCCGAAATCCTTCGAGAGGATCTCGTAGTTTGTAAAGTTGATCGTCCAGCCTTTCTGCGCGAGATTCTCCCGCATATCCTCATTATAAAGGGAGAAGTATTTCGGGATGCAGATATGCATGGGACATCCTTCTGTGCAGTAGGAGCAGCCTGTGCAGGGAATCGCGATCCGGCTGTTTATGATCCCGGCCGCCTTATGGCAGAGCACTTTCTCCTCTTCATTAAGAGGAACGAAGTCCTTCATGAAGGATATATTGTCCTGCATTTGCTCGACGGAGCTCATTCCGGAGAGCACCAGCATCACGCCCGGCAGACTGGCCGCAAAGCGAATGGCCCAGCTGGGAACGGACATTTCGGGCTCCTTTTCCTTAAAGAGCTTTTCCACTTCTTCGGGAACGTCCGCCAGCGTGCCGCCCTTGACCGGCTCCATCACGATCACGGGTTTGCCGTGCTTTACAGCCACCTCATAGCACTCCTTTGAACGGATCCACTCGCTCTCCCAGTCCAGATAATTGATCTGCAGCTGGACAAATTCCATTTGGGGATGCTCCGTCAGGATACGGTCCAGTGTCTGCGGCGTATCGTGGAAGGAAAAGCCCGCGTGGCGCACCAGGCCCTGAGCCTTTTTCTCCAGAAGCCAGTTGAAGCAGTCAAATTTTTCATACTTCGGCAGCATCGCGGCCTCGATCCCGTGCAGGAGATAGTAATCGAAGTAACCGGCTCCTGTCTTTTCCAGCTGTGCGTTGAACACAGTATCCCTGTCCTCAAGAGAATTGAAGAATCCCGCATGCAGCTTTGTCGAGAGGGTAAAGCTCTCTCTCGGATACCGCTCCACCAGAGCTTTTTTGGCCACATTTTCGCTGGCAAAACCATTGTACATCCACGCTGTGTCAAAATAAGTAAAGCCGTTTTCCATGAACAGATCCACCATTTTGCAGACCTGCTCCACATCCACAGAAGCCGCATTCGCGGGATCTGTGACAGGCATGCGCATCAGGCCGAAGCCGAGTTTCTTTTCCGGTTTGAAATTCATATGTACCTCCCAGGGAATCGAAGACATTATTTATTTACTGATCCGGGCGTTGAAAAACTGTTGACGAGTACATCCTGCCTACTGTAACAGTTCATGAATATCTACAGACAGTCCGGGCAGAGTATGGGATGGAACTGATTCATGAAAAGTATAAACAGCGTATGTCGAAGGTGTTGAAAAAATATATACACTGATCTCCTCGGATGCCGGGTTCACAATCCAGTATTCACGTACGCCGGCGGACTGATATTTTCGCAGTTTCAGCATATAATCGTTTGGGGCGGTGGATGGACTGGTGATCTCTATGATCCAGTCCGGCGCTCCGTCACATCCTTTCCCGTTTTTCAGTTTTTCAGGATCGCAGACTACTGATATATCCGGCTCCAGGTAATTATAAATGTCGTCGGTGCCATTGATAAAAACTGCAAATGGTGCAGGGAAAACCTTGTAGGTGCCTTTTTTTCCTTTGATATGATTTACGAGTGTTGTTGTCAGCAGTGCGCAAAGGAGCTGATGAATAACGGAAGGAGCCGCCATATCGTAAAGTATCCCGTCCATGACCTCTGCGCGCATACCCTCCGGCAGTGTCTCCAGATCTGCAGTGGTATATGGCATCTCTTCAGGTAGTGCAGACATCTTTCATCACCTGACCTTTCTGTTGATCATTCTGCTGGTGGGTCATCTCAATTATATTAAAACTTAAAGCACCATCTTGACTTCATATGCTGCCCGCTACGGCGCCTTCACCCGCCTTGCCTGTGAAGCCAATCCGGCACTTTAAGTTTAAATCTGATTGAGACGTTCCACTAGTCTGATTATAACAATAAGCGGCCTCGAACACAAGAGTGACTCATCAAGGAACCTGCCCTCTGACTCCTCCTATAACGCAGGTTATAATTCACGACTTACTGTCCGGATGACTATTTTGTAGCCTATCGCGCTTTGGCGCTCTAGGACAAAATATGTCTCATTTATGTTTTACATTTCGTATCAGAAATATACTAGAGGGTCTAGATACGTGGAATGCTCTGCTTCCACGTATTTATACTCGCGCGATCAAATAAATGGAAAATGTACTTTGTTCCCGTGCGGTATATGCAGAGGCTCTGCATATACCGCGATAAATCAGGAACATTTTCCATTTATTTAATCGCGCTAGTATAGTATATTGTTAAGATATAAGTACATCTGAATTCCTGGAATTCAACATATGAAAACACTTTGATATTAATGGAAACTGAAGAGGAGAATCATTACATGAAAACTCTTTTTAAAAATGGTACGATTTATGACGGAACAGGCTCAGCTCCGGCCGTGGGCGATGTACTGGTCGGGGATGATCGTATCCTTCAGGTCGGCGGAGAGGTCACAGGGCCTGCGGACCGGGTCGTGGATGCCACCGGGCTGGCGGTCTGTCCCGGCCTGATCGACGCGCATTCCCACAACGACTTTTTTTACGACAGACCGGACGCGGAGAAATATTACCGTCCGTTTATCGAGCAGGGAATCACGACGCAGATCACCGGGAACTGCAGCTTCTCGGTTTTCGGAGCTTCCCCGGATACGCCTTGGCGTGACAAGATCGGCGGCGGCCTGTTTGAGACCCTTGCACCTTGCAGCTTTGCCGAGTTTAAGAGCCGTGCCGCCGGGAGGCTCTATGTCAATATGGTGCCGCTGATCGGACAGGGATCCGTCCGCGCGGGTATTGCCGGTTATGATCCCGGCACGCTTTCTGAGAAACAGATCGAAGAGGAGCTGGCCCATGTGCGTGAGGCCATGGAGGGCGGCGCGTTCGGCGGTTCATTCGGGTTTATGTATGAACCGGACCGGTATGCGGATATGAACGAAATCCTCGCGTTTGCCAAAGAAATCGCCAGATACGACGGCATCGTGACCATCCATCCCCGCGCCAACTCCATCGTCAGCGCAGACTATCCGCTGCTGACCAGGAAATCCCATCTGGAGATGGGCCTGGATGAAGCTGTGGAGATCATGAAAAAATCCGGCTGCAGAATGGAATACAGCCACCTGATCTTTGTAGGTCAGCGGAGCTGGAAGCTGGTGAACAAAATGCTTTCCACATTCCACCAGGAACGGAAAAACGGCAATGATATAGCTTTTGACAACTATGCCTTCCATTATGGCGCTTCGGTGATCACGGTGGTTTTTCCCGGATGGTATGCGCAGCTGTCGAAGGAAGAGGCCGCAAAGCCCGCCAACCGGTCCAGACTGGAACTCACGATCCTTATGTACCGCAAGGTTCTCGGGATCGACTGGGACGATATCGTGATCGCTTATATCTCAGATGAGCATCCGGAATATGAAGGCAAAACCATCTCAGATGCCGCTGCGGAGGAAGGGATTTCATGCCTGGACATGTACCTGAAACTGGTCGAACTGTCAAACCGCGCAGGCAGCATTTACCTTGGAAAGTATTACAATGACGAAATCGTGCGCCGTCTGATGGAGGACGACCTGTCTGTCTTTATGACGGATGCGTGGGTAGTGGAGAAGGGTCTGCAGAATATTGCCGCTTTCCAGACCTTTCCGCAGTTTTTCCTGCTTGCAAAGCGCTATGGGATCCCGACTGAGAAGATCGTGCGCAAGATGACCGGCGCAACGGCCGACCGCTTCCGGATCCCGGAGCGGGGTTATCTGAAGGAGGGCTTCAAGGCGGATATAACGGTACTCGACATAGGCGCAATGCGTGTGGACGAGAAAAAGCCGGATTTCAGGCCGACCGGTGTGGTGCATGTGATGATGAACGGAAAGACTGTTATGGAAAATGGCAGGTATGTCGGCGGATGTGCAGGCGAGATCGTATTGAAGCGGTGAGAAGGCGGTGAGGGCTGACTCACCGGGGAGGTGGATCTGGTCCTCCACACATTCTGTGAGCAGCGTTTTACGCGTGAGTCAGGGGGACAGGTTCCTTGACTCACACGTAAGTGCGAGTCAAGGAACC
>JAFWDX010000156.1 GCA_017515945.1 Blautia sp.
ATGAACTTGAACATATCATGGAGTGTCTGCAGGTCCCGGGCGAGATCGACAGCCAGGAGCTGGAGAGCCTCACCGCCCTCTTCGCAGCCTTCTCCGACATCACACGTGTCCGGATCATGAAAGTACTCATGGACGGCGAGATCTGTGTCGGAGACCTTGCCCAGTCACTGGAGATGACTCAGTCTGCAGTCTCCCACCAGCTGAAAGTCCTCAAGCAGGCCCGCCTTGTCAAAGGACGACGTGAGGGCAAACAGATCCTCTACAGCCTGGACGATGACCATGTTTTCCTGATCCTGGCAGCAGGAGTACAACATATTAAAGAGCAGTGAGTCAGAGGGTCCGGTTCCATGAGTCAAGGGGACAGGTTCCTTGACTCACTCTGGTCATGGAATGAGTCAGGGAACCTGTCCCTCTGACTCATTTCAAAGGACGACGTGAGGGCAAACAGATCCTCTACAGCCTGGACGACGACCATGTTTTTCTGATCCTGGCAGTGGGAGTACAACATATCAAAGAAGAATGTGTCAGGGGGACAGGTTCATTGACTCATGTTTCAAGGAACCTGTCCCCCTGACTCATAAGAGGATAAATCATGCGTGCATATGAAAGATTATTAAAATACGTAAAAATACACACCGCCAGCGAGGAGGATCGGGACACAGTTCCTTCAACACAGCGCCAGTTCGACCTGGCCAGATGCCTGGCGGAGGAACTGACCGGCCTCGGCGTCCAGGATGTCCTGGTCGACGATCACAGTTATGTATATGGTAAGATTCCCGCAGCTCCGGGATATGAAAAGGTGCCCTGCATCGGCTTCATCGCCCATCTGGACACCATTCCGGATTTCCCGGGCGATCATGTAAATCCGCAGCTCATCACTGCGTATGATGGCGGAGAGATCCCTCTCGGAAACAGCGGCCGGGTTCTGAGACCGGTTGATTTCCCGCATCTGTCCGGTTTGAAGGGCCATGACCTGATCGTCACGGACGGCACAACGGTCCTCGGCGCCGACGACAAGGCGGGCGTGGCGGAGATCGTTACGATGGCGGAGCGGCTGCTGACGCAGGACATTCCCCATGGTCCGGTGGCCGTCTGCTTCTGTCCGGATGAGGAAATCGGGCATGGAGCCGCTCTGCTGGACCTCGAACGCTTCGGCGCGGTGCTGGGGTACACGGTCGACGGCGACGAGCCCGGCTGGATCGAGTATGAAAATTTCAACGCGGCCTCAGCTAAAGTTCAGATATCCGGCTTTAATGTCCATCCCGGTTCCGCAAAGGATACTATGATCAACGCATCCCTTGTGGCCATGGAATTCAATCAGATGCTCCCCGCCGGCGACACGCCTCGTCAGACGCAAGGGTATGAAGGCTTTTTCCATCTGCTGGAGATGAACGGAGATGTGGAGAAAGCTTCCCTGCAGTACATTATCCGGGACCATGACGCAGGCGCCTTTGCTGCCCGCAAGCAGTGCATGCTGCATATCTGCGACCTTCTGAATGCCCGCTACGGCGAGGGTACCGTCACTGTCACCCTCAAGGATCAGTACCGCAACATGAAAGAAATCATTGACGTTCATCCCGAAGCGGTCGAAAAAGCCATGGCCGCCATGCGCGCCTGCGGCCTGGATCCGCAGCCCAAGCCGATCCGCGGCGGCACGGACGGAGCTCAGCTTTCCTTCCGTGGACTTCCCTGCCCCAATCTGCCCACCGGCGGCTATGCCTTCCACGGCCCCTACGAACACGCCAGTGTCCAGCAGATGGATCTGTGCACCGACGTCCTGTGCAGGATCGTGCAGGAATTCTGCGCGTGAGATGAGTCAGGGGGGCAAGGAAAATGGGGTCAGGCCCCACCGTGGTCAACTTTGACCCCTACTATATGATCCAGCATCATCATATATTTTCCTGACTTTTATGTAAAGATGTGTTAAAA
>JAFWDX010000157.1 GCA_017515945.1 Blautia sp.
GGAGCGATCTCAAATTCGTTTTCTCCGCTTACACAGATCCCCGCGCAGGTATCGAAAAGCCACTGGCACACCGCTCCGGGTGAGTAATGGTTCTGGCTCAGATCTCCTTCCCAGTTTTCCCAGATGGTGGTCGCACCGTCCGTTACCTCGCCAAGCCAGCCGGGTTTTTCGGTATTTTCCAGCATCCGGTATGCCGTTTCCGGTGCTCCGGCGTCTGTCAGCACCGGCAGGAGAAAGGGCGTAGATAAAAATCCGGTTCCCACACGGTATCTGTATTTTTCCACAGCCCGGATCAGATTCTCCTGGGTCCTTTTCTTTGTCTCTCCGTCCAGCAATCCCAATGCAAGGGGGCGCACCATCTTTGCCTGCCGGTCAGTATCCAGCTGTGCAAATCGTATGTATGCCTTTTTGGCACCTTCCGCACAGGTCTCATATTTCTCAAAGGGCTTCTGCAGGATCCTGGCGATCTGCGCGATCGTCTTCATGCTGTAATACAGATAAGCCGTGCATTCTTCGGGATGTCTGGCTTTTGTTCCATATACCTGATCACGGAACTCCTCCGGCTCCAGCCATTCTCCCAGATGAACGCCTTTTTCATAGGTAAATGCATTATCCGGGTTTGCCTTTCCGGCCTTTTTGTCCCGCATTCCCAGATTGGCCAGCAGATAATCCGCGTATTTTTCGATCATGAGCCAGCTGCTTTCCAGTATCTCACGGTCCTGATAACGAAGGTAATACCTCCATGGGATGAGGTATACCGCATCCGCCCACCCTACGGAGGATCCGGTCGCCTTATACATCATCTCGACCCCGCAGTAAGGCACCACAGCTGAGATCAGTCCGTTGTCATACTGATCGTCCTCCATATCTCGCAGCCATTTGCGGAAGAAAGGCGCAGTGTTCATCAGATAGGCGCCGGTGTCAAAAAAGATCTGCGCGTCTCCTGTCCATCCAAGTCTCTCACGGGTCGGACAGTCTGTGGGCACGTCCAGGAAATTGCATTTCATGCTCCAGACTGTATTCTGCACCAGTCGGTTGACGAGTGCGTTGGAGCATGTGAAGTCACCGGTCTGTTCCAGATCTGAATAAACCGCAATGGCTTCAAAATCCTCAGGCTTCAGATCAATTTCTCCGATCACCTGCACATAGCGGAATCCGAAAACGGAAAAAGAGGTCTTATAATGATTCTTCTGTCCGGAGCAGACAAAGACGATCTCCTGCTTTGGCGTAAATTCCGTTTTTCCTCCGATTTTTCCGGTCATCAGCTTCCGGACGAGGTTCAATGAGTTCCAGCCTTTCACCGGACGTTCCTCCTGAATCCCGTGAAGATCGACGTTGCCGTTTCGATCCAGCACCTCGCCGCAGACCAGGCGAAGCTCCTGCCCTTTTTTCCCTTCTATCGTAAAGGACAGGTATCCCGCCATATTCTGACCGAAGTCAAGCACGTTTCCCGGCAGCAGCTTTGCCCGAAAATGCTCGTGCTCAGTGACCGGCACATTGTCGGATGCCGCGATCCGTACATCCTTCGGGGCCGGTACTTCCTTTGCCCGGCCGCTGTATGAAGGACTGCACGCCGCATGATAGATCTCACCGTCTTTCAGATCGGCAAAACGGACCGGGCCGTCATTGCTCCACTGCCATGTGCCGTCTGAGACAACCATATCCGCAGTGCCGTCTGCGTAAGTGATCTCGATCTGCGCCATCACACTCGTCTGCATGCCGAATGTATTCACAACGCCATAAGCTGCCACGCTGCCCCTGTACCAGCCGTCTGCGAGACGGAGTTCAACGGTATTCCTGTCACGCAGATAAGCTGTGATGTCATATGTCTGATACTGGATCCGCTTTCTGTAATCCGTCATCCCCGGAGCCAGTATAAACTCCTCCAGTCGATGTCCGTTGACAGACACATCATAAAGGCCCCTGGCCGTGGCATACAGACGGGCGGCGGCAATATCCTTTCCGGCTTCAAATGTCTGCCGGAAACAGTCCACAGGGTATCTCTTCCCTTTCTTCGGACTGTAGTCGCCGCTGATCCACTTTGCCCTCCAGTCCTCCGCATCAAGAAGTCCCATCTCAAACCAGCTGCTTTGCTTTTCATCCTGCCGGTCCTCTTCGTCCCACAGTGTAAGCTCCCAACAGATGTGATCTCTGCTTTTCAGCTGTTTACCCTCATAACAGATATGAGTCATGGAGGAGGATGCCACCTTGCCGCTGTCCCATACCGTTTCGTCTCCGCGCCTGGCAATGATCTGGTAGGCAGTCTGCCGGATCCCGCCTTCACAGTTCCAGGAAAAGCGGGGCCTGGGATTACCAAGTCCCAGTGGCTCATGCAGATATTCCGTCTGCAGTCGGATCGCTTTCATAGTCCGTTCACCTCGTATACAATATGAAAAGCCTGAAATCGTGTAACAGTTCCGATTTCCTCAGCCTCTGCCGCTTATCGGAAGAGCCAGCTTTTCCTGACCGTCTATCTTAATCCTGCAGCTTTCTCCCTGTCCGGCCCGGATCACGGCCATAGCCCGGCCGTAATAAGTGGTATACTCCCCGCTGTCGAAGCGTTCCTCCGTTCTGGGATTTGCACTGCCAAAGCCCAGGAGCTGCCCGCCTTCTGCCTCGACTGTCAATTTCCGGTCTGCGCCGGATTCTATGATTCCCCCGGCATCGCGGATGGAAATGTCCACGCAGAACACCTTTCCTTCGCTGATGTTCGTTTTTTCGGCCGTCGCCACAGGGATCGTCTCATTCCCGGCGGAAACCAGACAGTCCTTCCCGACCAGCTGATCATGGTCATCGTACACGGCAACAGCCAGTGTTCCGGGGCTGTATTTCAGCTTAAAAACCGCCCTGCAGTCGCGGATCTTCTTCTTTCCGATCACCTTTCCATTCAGCGTAAGCACTGCGCGGGCGGCATCCGCGTACACCTCCACGACCGCAAGGTTCCCCTCACAGCCTTTCCAGCTCCAGGAGGGGATCGCATTTGTGCCGCGCCAGACTGCTTTCGCAGGCTTTACACCAGGGTGGTTGACCGGCTGCACGGCCAGCTGCACTTTCTTCCCTGTGTGCCACACGGCCTGTGCGAGAAACAGTTCTCCTGTCGGATTTCCCAGAATATCCATGGCGCCTGTGTCCGCAAGCAGCCAGGGATACGGTTTGTTAAATCCTTTTCCGTCCGGCGTATAGGCCCAGGCGCCGATCCCGGCTTCCCCCAGATAATCCCACGCCGTCCACATAAAGTCTCCGCACAGCCACGGAAGCGTTTCCACCATACGCCAGTTTTTTACAATGTCCTGCGGGAAAGTCTCGCTGCCCACCACCAGCCGGTCCGGATGTATTTTCCCTTCCTTCTGATATCTTCCTGAGGCATAATTGTATCCGGCCACATCCAGCAGATCAAGGGCGGGGGAGGTCACTTTGTCGGCAGCCGCCCCATTGGCGGCTTTGTTCATGCCTGTTCCCACAATGTTCGTGATCAGGTTGAACATGGTGGAATTCATACCTCCCATTTTTTTGTCGGCCGAATCATCCCGTCCGGATCCATCCTCCTTATACACACCCTTGCCTTTGGCGGTGGATTTGATGATCATCAGGTTGAACCCCGCCGTGACCAGACGGCCGTCGTCCAGGCCGTGCAGATAATCCGTCATCTCTTTTGTCATGCGGATTCCTTCTTCCCCGGCCGGTTCCGAAACCTCATTTCCAATGGAATAGAGGATCACACTGGGATGGTTGAAATCCCTGCCGACCATTGCGGAAAGATCCTTCTGCCAGTTTTCTCTCCAGCTTCCCGCGTAGTCATATCTGTTTTTGTGGTTGTACCACATGTCCCAGCTTTCATCCATCACATACATGCCCAACGCATCACAGGCATCCAGCAAGGCTCGATTGGCCGGATTATGGGCGCTGCGGATCGCATTGAAACCGGCTTCCTTCAGCATTCTCACACGCCGCCATTCGAGTTCGTCAAAGGCGGCCGCCCCGACGATCCCGCTGTCCTGATGCAGGCAGCCTCCCCGGAGAAGAACGGGCTTTCCATTGATCTTAAGACCGTCTCTGTCCTTTGTGACCTTTCTGATACCAAACTGAAAGCTGTACTCATCCGTATCCGTAAAGGCTCTGCAGGTATAAAGCTCCGGCGTATCTGCATCCCACAGCCTGGCATCCGGTATCTCCAGCTCCAGGTTCCTACCAAAGCCGCCGGCTGCTTCCTTGTCCCCGTAAAGAATAGAAATATGTGCGGCTCTGTCAGACTGCACACGGATCACTGCAGGGGCGACAGAAAGGGTTGTCACCCGCACCGTCTCCGGCTCCAGGACATCTCCGCTGCCGGTCCACATCCATACAGGCCGATAGATGCCGGCACCTGAATACCAGCGTGAATCCGGCTGGTCCATGTTCTCACATTCCACCCGGATGACGTTCTCTCCATCCACCAGGAGCTCATCCGCGCAGACAAAAAACGGAATGTAACCATAGGCGACAGATCCTGCCTCACGGTTATTGATCCATACCCGGGCATTTTTATATACGCCTTCAAAATGAAACAGCACATGCTGCGCGTCCGGACGGAGAAAATGTTTTTCATAGACATACTTTCCTCCCGGGAAATACGCCTGCGCGCTTCCGGACGGTGCATCCGGTTTTCTGATCTGATGGATCATCGCGTCATGGGGCAGGGTAACATAAAAATCCTGATCCTCTGTCCGGAACATCCACCCTGTATTAAAGCTTTCTTTTTTCATGGAGAACTCCTTACTTTTTAATTTTTACGAGCTGTCACATTTTGTGACAGCTCCTTCGCTTTAGTCCTTTAACGTTTACCTGGCTTTTTTCTGTTTCGCTGCCAGCTTCGCCTGGTACTTTGCTTCTTCATCCTCAAAGTTCAGACCCTTCTTCGCACATCTGGCTTTCAATTCTTCGATCCGCCTGCGCTCCGCTTCCTCTGCCTGCTGCGCTTCTTCAGCCGCCGCTTTCTCTTCCGGCGAGACATATACTTCCCCGCGCGCTTCTGCCTCCGCCTTTCTCCGCGCATTCAGCTGTTTATGGATCTCCGGCAGCTTGTTTTCCACATTCAGAAAGATCATGATCAGGGCCATCACTCCCAGACAGATCAACGGGACGGCAATATAGGCAAAGGTGATAAATCCCTTCGTGGCGGCATTCTGCACATTGTAGATCCCTTCGGACACGAGATGCGGCGCCTCATAGCCGGACTGTGTCAGGCCCATGTTAAAGATGCCCTGACCGATTCCGACAGATATGGTCATGACGATCGTAAACAGGGAGGCGGTCAGTCCGTCCGCCCGGATTTTCCTGTCATATTCGATGTAGTCCAGTGTATCCGCCATAAGAGCGGTATATACATAAGAGGGCAGAAATCCCATCGCGTAGATCATGGATCCGGCGAGCATGACCGGCATGCTGGAGGGATTTGTCAGGCAGAGGCCTTCCGCACATGCCGCGATCAGAAAGCCCACGATCATCACCTTGCGCTTTCCGAACTTTTTCACCAGCGGCCACAGGATAAAAACGCCAAAGCCCAGGGGAGCTTTTCCGACCGCGGAGAGGATCATCTGCGTCGTACCGTCATTGTACGTTCCAAGTACCCAGTTGCAGAAATAAGGCAGGGAGATCGTCATGATATTGGTCATGATCTGGAACATCAGCATGTACACGATCATCATGATCCAGTATCTGCCGGTAAACCGGTTCGTTTGTCAAGTACAAAAATTAGACAAATCAGAACTATGAAAAGACAGAACGGAACTGTGCATTGACAATTCATAGCTAAGGGTTAGGGAGATAAGACGGTACCTCAACTTGACAGAACGGAACACGAA
>JAFWDX010000158.1 GCA_017515945.1 Blautia sp.
GTGTGAGTCAAGGAACCTGTCCCCCTGACTCATTTAAGGTGGTAAATGAATTTTATCGAACTAAGTTCCTGTATGTGTTATAATAACTTAATGAGATATATATTTATTTCTGTAATCTACATGTGCAATATATATATGGAGGAATCAACATGGCCAAGATCATAGCGCTGGCGGGTAAGGGAGGGGTCGGCAAGACCACCTTGTCCGCGGCGATCGTACGTATACTTTCTGAGCAGTTTCCTGAGAGCCGGATCCTGGCGATCGATGCGGATCCCGCCGTCGGTCTGTCGACAGCGCTGGGGGTCGGGGTGCATGAGACCCTGGACGGGATCAGGCGAGAGATCATTGACCATGCGGAGCAGGGCGAGGGTTCGGAGGCGCTGGAGCTGCTGGGCGAGGCGCGGTACCGGATCTTTGATGCCCTGACGGAGACAGATGGTTTTGCCTTCCTGGCGATCGGCAGGCCTGAGGGAGCCGGATGTTATTGCTCGGTCAATGATTATCTGAAGGATGTCATCGGCATGCTCAGCCAGGAGTTTGACTATGTGGTCATAGACGGGGAAGCCGGGATCGAGCAGATCAATCGCCGCGTCATGGAAAAGGTGACGCATCTGATCCTGGTGACGGATCCGAGTGCCAAGGGATTTAAGGTGGCGGAGACGATCCGCTCCGTGGCGGATGACCTGGTCATGTATGAAAAGTGCGGGCTGATCATCAACCGGGTGGATGATCCGGAGATCCTTTCCGGCCTGGATACAGGCACGACGCAGGTACTCAGTGTCATAAAGACAGATCCGGCGCATGCCAGGAATGATATTCTTGGGAGCAGTATATTTGAGCTTTCCAATGAGGCACCGGTTTACCAGGGGGCGCGGGAAGCCCTACGCAGTATGGATATAATTTGAGGTACCACACAGTACCACGCAGAACCACACAGGGGACGGTTCTCTGTGTGGTAGCACACAGAGAACCGTCCCCTGTGTGGTTCTGTGTGGTACTAAATTATGGAGGTAACAGATATGAAATATTTCGGAGGCTGTGATGTAGGTTCCACCTACACAAAGGCCGTGATCCTGGATGAGGATGGAAAGCTCGTCTCCTCGACGACGATCCGGAGCAAGATCCGCTCGCAGGAGTCGGCGGAGCTGGCGATGAAGGAGGTGCTGGAGGCCGCGGGACTGCATTCTGCAGAGGATCTGACGTATCTGATCGGAACCGGTTACGGCAGGAACAAGGTGCCATTTGCGGATGAAAACATTTCCGAGATATCCTGTCATGCGATGGGCGTACATGTGACCGATCCGGCGGTAAAGGCCGTGATCGATATCGGCGGGCAGGATGTGAAGGGGATCGCCGTGGATACAGACGGAACGGTGAAAAATTTTGCCCTGAACGACAAATGCGCCGCGGGAACGGGACGGTTTTATGAGGCGATGGCCCGCTCCTTTGAGATGAGCCTGCCTGAGTTTTCAAAGCTTTCCCTCAAGGCAAAGAATGTGATCCCGATCACGGCCCAGTGTACGGTTTTTGCTGAATCCGAGGTGATCAGTCTCGTCGGAGAAGGCAAGCCGGAGGAGGAGATCGCGGCAGGGATCCAGATGGCGGTGGCCAAGAGATGCTTTGTCATGGCTAAAAAGGCCGGCGCGGTCGATCACGTGGCTCTCACCGGCGGCTGCGCCAAGAACGAAGGCCTGAAGGCGGCGATCGAAAAGGTGCTCAAGCTCAAGGTAGTTGAGCTGAAGACAGACCCGCAGCTCATGGGTGCGCTCGGTGCCGCGGAATACGCCAGGCAGAAGGGCATGGCAAAGGAAAGATGATAAAGCTCTATGACGGACTGATCGATCGGCTGAACGAACTGACGGAGGGTCTCGGGAGTGTGTCGTACCCATACCGGGAATCCGCGGCATGGCCTGAGACAAAGGATTATGAAGTGATCCTGCAGAGAGACACCGCGCTGGAACTGGGAGGAAGCGGCCGGTCCAATGCGAATTACATGTGCGTGACCACTGAACAGTCAGGGATCCAAATCGATGAAGTCCGGGTTTTTGGACCTGATCTGCAGGAGATCCATGGCCCGGTGGATTTTGCACGGGTATGTGAGATCGTTGTCAGTGAGGGTGCGGACACGGATCCGGAAACAAAGCCGGCAAAGCTGCACAGGCTTTTGCAGGATATCGATTTCGTCAAGTACCATATATATCCCTCCGGCTATATGATCCGCACCTCCGGACAGTCTCCCAGGGAACAGATCCGGATCAGCTGGTCCGCTTTGCGGGACGGCATTTCCTTTGAAGCCGTCGGCAATACCTATATCCGTCACTATAAGGAAAATCCGGCTGTTCTGCACGTGCGCGTGAATTTTTTTACAACGCCGGACCTGGATTACCGCGAGCTGCAGAAAAGTGCCAAAACCGCGGCGGACATCAAAAATTCTCTCTCGGATATCACCAAAGGACTGCCAAAGGACTGCGGCTCCTGCGGGGCCCGGGAGATCTGCGACAGCATAGAAGGACTCAGAGAACTCCATTTCGGAAGAAAGGCGGCACCATGAGGGATCTGAAGCATTTTTTATTTTTTGAAGAGCTGGTGTGCTCCTCCAACAATGATCTCGTCAGAAAGGCAAAGGAGCAGGGACGCGTCTGTGCGGCCTTTGTCTGCGAGAACACGCCGGAGCCTCTGTTCAATCTGAAAGGCTGCTTTGGCGTGCGCCTGACGGCGCCGAATACGGGTTCCACGGATATCGCGAATTACTATATGACCAGTCTGTTATGCGAAACCTCCCGGGCGCTGCTGGAGCGCGCCATCGAGGGCGGGTACAATTTCGCGGACTGCATCATCGCCCCGGACGGCTGCACCATGATGAACCGCTGCATCGAGAACATGGAGCTGGCCCGGGCGGTGGAGAGCGGGTCGGATGCCTTTTTTTATGAACACATGGAAATTCCGATGAAAACGGATGAGAACGGGGTGGCACTTCTGGTGAGACAGTGCCGCAACCATATCCTCACACCGTTAAACCGGACTTACGGTATCGATATTTCTGACGAGGCCATGCGCGAGGCGGTCCGCTCCCATAATGAGGTATGTGACCTGATCCGTCAGATCGGGGAATTCAGAAAGGCCGATAAACCGGCCATCACCGGTTACGAATTTTCCGTGATCGTACTGGCCACCTATGTATGTCCAAAGGATCTGCTCGTCGAGCCGCTCAGAGAAACCCTCGAGGAGCTGAAGACGAGAGAGCCCGATGAAAAAGGGTACAGGGCAAGGCTCCTGGTCGTCGGCGCCGAGATGGATGATCCGGAATTTATCAGGCTGATCGAGGAATGCGGCGCTTATGTCTGTGCGGACAGATACTGTTTTGGTTCCTTCCCTGGCCGGGAGCCGATCGAGCTGACGGAGGGAGAGGATGTCCTGACGCAGATCTGCCGGCATTACACGTATCAGTGCCAGTGTCCGCGCCAGATGAATATGGACAAGGTTTATGCGCGCAAGGCATATGTTGATGCGCTCGCGAAGGAATACGGGGCCGACGGCATTTTGTACAACCAGATCAAATTCTGTGATCCGTGGGCGTATGAACGGGTCACCGGAGCAGCGACGCTGCGCGAGGAATATGGCTATCCGGTGCTGTCCGTGGACAGGCCGTACAATATCCACTCCTCGGCGGGACAGATGAGAACCAGAGTTCAGGCATTTGTGGAGAGTATAGAGGTCAAAAAGCTCCGGGAGGCCAGATAAATGGATACGGTAAAGAATACGAAAAACATACCCGGCGACCAGCAGCTCGGCGTACTCTACAATGACGGAAAAGTCCGCAGACGCCGGGAGTGGCGCGGGTTTAAGGATACGATGTACGATTTCGGGCAGTGGCTGCATCTGTGGAAGATCATGCTCGGCGTATCTCTGAGCAAGGGCTTTTTTAAAGGTCTGTTCCGGTATCGCTGGATGATCAATTATCTGGCCGTGCCACACATGATCGACAAATTCACGATCGGCCAGCGCGACGAGACGCTCCGGATCACACATACCGCGATCGGGTACGTGGTTAAGGACGTGGCCGTGACGATCAAACGATGCCTGCGCGGGGATACCCGATGCGGCAATGACAAGGCATTTTCCGACAAGTGTGTGCTGGTGGATGAAAACGCGATGGTGTCCTATCTGATGGGCTTTCCGGGTCTGACGGTGGTCCAGAGGGAAGTGCCGCCGATGTTTTCCGCCAACCTGATCAACCAGAATTCGGCGGTCCATTATATCGATGTGGCCCAGACCTATGGGATCCCCGGAGATGTCTGTCCCATGCCTGAGACGGAGGCCGGCATTTCCATCGACGACGATTTTGTGGTCATGGGCAAGTGCGCGGTCCAGGTAAATACGACCTGTGACGGCTCCATGCTGGGGAACAGCATCATCGCGAAGAGATTGGAAAAAGAGTATGGCATTCCGGCTTATCAGATGGCCTCTCCCCTGCGTCACCGCAACGAGGATGTGCAGGATTACGCGGCGGAGGAGATCAAAGGAGCCATCCGTTTTATCGAGGAACAGACCGGCGAGAAATGGGACTGGAAGGCCTATTTTGAATGTGCCCACAGGGTCAATATGACGACCAGGGCGCGGTTGGAATGGCTGGATATCAATTCCACGCCGTATCCTCAGTTCTTTGGCGCAGTGTTCTCGCTGTACAACGACACGAATTATCTGGGAAACTGCGGCCGGTCCACAGAATTTCCGCTGATCGATCAAAAGATCATGCAGCTGGTCCACAAAGGGTATGAACGCCGGACCATGATGGGGCAGGAGTACCGGCACAGGTGCATGGTCTGGGGTGTACAGCCTCAGTATGTGATCGACATGCTGTACTGGATGGTCCTGTGCTGGGGTGTTGTGCCGCTCACGGACATGCTCTCCATGGTGATCGAGAGGGAGATCGCCGAGACGGACACGCCGGAAAACCGGGAGCAGGCTTATTATGACATGGCTTACCTGAGCGAAAACATGATCATGCGCAATCACACCCATGGCGGCTACGAGACCATGGTGAATGAGCTCTGGGAGTACTGTGAGCGGATGAACGCGGATATGGTCATGATGTGGGAGCATATGTCCTGCAAGTCCCTGGTGGCCATGCACGGCCAGTTCGAGGAGCAGGCCAGGGAACGGGGGATCCATCTGGTATGGGTTTCCCACGACCTCTGCGACCCGCGGGTCTACTCCAGATCCGCGATCCGGGGACAGTTCAGCCAGTATATGAGAGCGGTCATGCAGGAAGAACCTCTGGATCCCACGATCGAGGAGCTGCCTGATGACCTGGCCTGGTAAATAATCTGGTAAATAATCATGGAGGCGGTTTAGATGTTACATTTCATACTGATTGCGGGCGCCGTTATCATTGGCGTATTTCTGCTCCTGTTCGCGATTTATTTTTTCAATCTGGACATGAAGCTGATCGTCAATGTGATCGCACCGATATTTGAAAAATACTATGACAAACGCAAGAGAAAACAGTATCTGTAACCACACAGGGGACGGTTCTCTGTGTGGGAACACACCGGAAACAATCTGTAATCACACAGGGAAGCACTCGGGGGAGGATTCTCTGTGTGGAAATACGCCGGAAAAAAACTGTAATCACACAAGGAACCACTCAGGGGACGATTCTCCGTGTAGAAACACACCAGAAAGCATCCACCGTGTTCATTTTGTCGGCGCGGGACCAGGAGCGCCGGATCTGATCACGTTAAGAGGTCTGCGCCTGCTGGAACAGGCGGACGTGGTGATCTATGCCGGGAGCCTGGTCAATCCGGCCCTGCTTGGCAGCGTCCATGAAGACTGCACGATCTATAACAGCGCGGAAATGACGCTGGAGCAGGTCATCGAAGTGATCCATTCGGCATATGCCGAAGGAAAAGATATCGTCAGGCTCCATACAGGAGATCCCTGTCTGTACGGCGCGATCCGTGAACAGATGGACAGGCTCGGGGAGCTGGGGATCCCGTACGATGATACGCCGGGCGTGTCGAGCTTTTGCGGTGCGGCAGCCAGCCTGGGGGAGGAATACACTCTGCCCGGGGTGAGTCAGAGCGTGATCATTACCCGGATGGCAGGCAGGACGCCGGTGCCGGAGCGGGAAGCACTCGCCTCACTGGCCGCTCACGGCGCGTCCATGGTCATCTTTCTCTCCGCCGGAATGCTGGAGGAGGTGCAAAGAGCGCTGCTGGCAGGGGCTTATACGGAAAACACCCCTGCAGCCATCGTGTATAAGGCCACCTGGCCGGAGGAAAAGCTGGTCAGGTGCACCGTCGGCAGTCTTGCCCGGTGCGGGAAGGAGCATGGGATCCGGCAGACGGCGCTGATCCTGGCCGGAGATTTCCTCGGCAGGAATTATGAACGCAGCCGGCTCTATGATCCGGGTTTTTCGACAGGGTTCAGGAATGCGCAGCGGGATACAGAGGATGTTTAACGGGGTACAGAGAATACTTAACGGGATGCACAGGATACTTAACGGGGTGCCGGGAAAGCCCGGCGGATTACCGGGAACGATCAATGGAATACCGGAATCGTTCAAAGGAATACAGTAAGCGCTCAATAGAACACGAGAAGCGTTCAATGGAATGCAGTAAGCGCTCAATGGAACACGGGAAGCGTTCAATGAAGTATAGGAAGCGTTGAATGGAACACGGGAAGCGTTCAATGGAACATGAAAAACGTTGAATGGAGTAACGGAAATGAAGCTGGCATGGATCGCATTTTCTGAAAGGGGAGAAAAACTGGGGCGTTTTTTAGCAGATGTCCTGGGCGGAAGTGTGGTCCGGGGGGGCAGAGACGTAAGCCTGAAGGACTGGACAAAAGCCCGCTTCGCAGTCGAAGACGGGCTGATTTTTATCGGCGCCTGCGGGATCGCGGTGCGGGCTGTTGCTCCATATCTGGAGAGCAAGACAACGGATCCGGCTGTGGTGGTCCTGGATGAGAACGGTCAGTTCTGCATCTCTTTACTGTCCGGCCATCTGGGAGGAGCCAATGATCTGACGCGGCATATTGCGGCCTTATGTGGAGCCACACCGGTCATCACGACGGCCACAGACTCAAACGGTCTTTTTGCCGTGGATGAGTGGGCCAGGCGGCAGGACTGTGTGATCCGGAATCCGGAGCGGATCAAATCTGTCTCATCTAAGCTTCTGGCAGGCGGGCATATCCGCATCCTGTCGGACTGGGAGATCGCGGGGGAGGCGCCTGCACGGGTTGAATATTATTTGGCAGACAGAATGGACGGAGTCGTTACAGAACCGGATGTGCGTCTCTCCATGCGATATGCTCAGAACCGGATGGATGGAGTTGTTACAGAACCGGATGTGCGTCTCTCCATGCGGTCCGCTCAAATACAGGCTTTGCAGGTCGTTCCGCGTCTACTCGTCCTGGGTGTCGGATGCAGGAGAGGAACGGATAAAGAAGCTTTGGACCGTTTCTTTAAAGGGCTTATGGAGACGGCAGGCCTGCTGCCGGAAGCCGTCTGCCGGATTTGCTCGATCGATCTCAAGGCGGATGAACCGGGGCTGGTGGCATTCTGTGCGGAAAAAGGGCTTTCTCTTACCACATTTACGAGTGAAGAGCTCAACGCCGTGGAAGGGATATTTACGGCTTCGGCCTTCGTAAAGGATACCGTCGGCGTGGACAATGTGTGCGAGAGAAGCGCTGTCCTGGGCAGCGGAGGCAGACTGATCCTGAGAAAGACAGCCGGGAACGGCATTACCATGGCGCTCGCAGAGAGGCCCTTTGCCCCTGACTGGAGGTGGACGTATGAGTGAACTGTATCTGGTGGGACTTGGCCCCGGAAATCGTGAAAACATGACCGGTGCGGCTCTCTCGGCTCTGGAAAAAGCAGATGTCCTCTGCGGATATACCGTATATGTGGATCTTGTCAGGGACTGGTTCCCGGATAAAGAAACATATACGACCCCCATGACAAGGGAAATGGAACGATGCCGATGGGCGGTAAGCACTGCAGCCTCCGGGCGAAGTGTAGCCATGCTCTGCAGTGGAGATGCCGGGATATACGGAATGGCCGGGCCTGTGATGGAGCTGGCCGCCGATGATCCCCGCGTGGAGATCATACCGGTTCCTGGGATCACGGCTGCCGTCTCCGGTGCAGCCATCCTGGGAGCCCCGCTGATGAATGATTTTGCGGTCATTTCCCTCTCTGACAGACTGACGCCGCCTGAGCTCATCAGAAAGCGGCTGCATGGAGCGGGTATGGGAGATTTCGTGGTCTGTCTGTATAATCCCGCCTCGCGGCAGCGCCGGACAGCACTGCGGGATGCCTGTGACATCCTGCTGCAGTATCGGGCAGGCGACACGCTCTGCGGATGGGTCCGCAATATCGGGAGGAACGGCCAGGAAAAAGAACTGTTGACGCTTGATTCCCTGCGTGAGGCACAGCTGGATATGTTTACGACGGTATATATAGGCACGGAGACGACGGAGAGAGCAGGCGAATGGATGGTGACGCAGCGAGGATACGATGATCACATAAAGGATGATTTGTATTGTGAAAAACTTGTAGAACAATATCTGAATAATGATGATCCTGAAAAACACGATACGATTTCCTTAGAAGATCTTGCCCGTCGTGAAGGCATTATTTTATGAAGTATACAATAAAGTGTGTACTTATTGTATGAAAGCTGATGAGAACGTGTGTATAAAACAAAGAATAATCGTAACTGTTCAGTCAGCACCTCGCATTTACTGCGAGGTGCGTGGAACAAAAGATCAACAGCCAAGGCCAGGCGCACTTCTAATGCGACGAAAGGAGCCTGCGCCTGGCCTCGTAACTGTGAAGGAGCTTGTGACTGAAC
>JAFWDX010000159.1 GCA_017515945.1 Blautia sp.
GCGCACGATCGTGGAGGTGAGCCATGAAGAAGGCGTCATCGAGTCCGATGAAAAGCAGATGATCAACAACGTGTTTGATCTCGGTGACTCCCAGGCCAAGGACGTCATGGTTCCCCGCGTGGATGTCGTTTTTGTTGACGTCGAAGCTACCTATCAGGATGTCCTGGATATCTTCTCCAGGGAACGCTTTACCCGTATCCCTGTCTACGAAGAATCTCCGGACAAGGTGATCGGCATCATCAACATGAAGGACCTCATCCTTTATAAACAGGATCACGCATTTTCCTTACGGGAATTCCTGCGAGAAGCATTTTATACCCACGAATTTAAAAGCACGACAGAGCTCTTTCACGAGATGCGCAAAGCCCGCGTGACCATGTCCATCGTTCTGGACGAATACGGCACCACGGTCGGCATCATCACCATGGAGGATATCGTCGAGGAGATCGTCGGGGAGATCCGGGATGAATACGACGAAGAGGAACTTGAAGAGCTGCAAAAGATAAACGACCGAGAGTATCTGGTTCAGGGTTCATACAAGATTGACGATCTCAATGACGCGATCGATACAGCGTTTGAAAGCGAAGACTATGATTCCATCGGCGGTTATCTCGTCGGGCTGTTGGATCACTTTCCGGATGAAGGAGAGGAGTTCACAGACGAAAAGGGCTGCAGATTCGTTGCCGAAAAGGTGGACCACAACAGGATCGAATATGTGAGGATTTTCCTGCCGGAACCGGAAGAAAAGAATGAGACTGATCCTGACGGGAATGAAATGGGGTCTGGCCCTCCAAACAAACCGTGAACGAAAAATGAACACATGGTGAACGGCATGCCGTTCATCGTGTGTTCATTTTTCGTTCACGGTTTGTTTGGAGGGCCAGACCCCGTTCCAATTTCTTACCAGACCAGTACGCGATCCTCAGGAGCGAGATACATCCCATCGCCCTCTTTTATATCAAAGGCTTCCAGGAACTGATCGAACTGCTGCACGGTGGCATTCACACGCAGATAGGATGCCGGATGGGAATCCTGCGTCAGCAGGAGATACTCCATTTCCCGGGTGTTAAGTCTGGCCCAGATTTTCGCATAGGCCTCAAAGAATGCGCTGTAATCGACATCTCCCTTTTGTTCCAACAGACCCAGCATGCATTTGACACCCGTCATATCGGCGATCGCCTCGGTCTGAATATTGTTGCCCTGTACCTGATATCCGCCAAAAGCTGTCATCGCGTTATAATAATCGATCAGCTTCTGCGCGCGAGCTGTAAAGGCTGCATAGTCCTCCTCGGTCCACCAGTTTTTCAGGCTGCCGGAGACATCAAACTGGGCGCCGTTGGTATCGAATGCATGAGAGATTTCATGTCCGATGACGGAACCAATACCTGCATAGAGCTCTTCCGTGGTCATATCCTCACGATAAAACGCACCGCCAAGAATTCCCCTGATGATATTGATGGAGTTGTCCTGCGGGTTGTAATACGCATTTGTTTCCAGGATATCCATATCCCAAAGCTCATGATCGACCTTGGTACCTAACAGGCTCACATCATACGCCCGGCCGAAATCGCTGATAGCCTCGACACAGTCGTAATAGCCAAGTCCGTCAAGGGAAAGGCCGCTGTAGTCCTTCCATTTCTCCGGGTATACGGCATTGATGGTCAGGGCATCAAGCTTTTCGACAGCCTTCGTGCGGGTTTCCTCGGAAAGCCAGTCCTCGCTCTCGAGCATGCCGCGATAATAATCAACACATTCCTGACAGATCCGGGTGATATCCTCCTTCATCTGCGTCGCATCGTACCTGGCCAGGAAAGCCCTGTCCATCGGCGTTGTCAGTGCACCGCGAACAACCTCATACGCGATTTCCTCATCCGGGCGGGAACCGGTGCTGCCACTGACTTCGTTGCTGAAGGCAATCGAGATCTCATAGCAGTCCCTGTCCAGTAGGCTTATGTTATCCAGCGCCGCGCAGACGATCAGGTAGTTTTTCATATCTTCCAGATGCTCCTGTGTATAATATGCATCCAGTTTCTCGAGATATGCCGGCTGCGACACCAGGCATTTCTCTGCCCCTCCGTATCCCCAGGCATCGACGATCGCGGACAGCGGATAATTCTCACAAAGTGCAAAAGCTTCGTCCCGACTCATTTCATTATTGATACGCTGGACGTAGTCCGGGGACATCTGCTCGGCAGAGCTCATGATGCCGCCGGCGAATTCTGTCTCCAGCGCCAAAGCCCGGTCCATCATATCAGAAATTTCGTCCTCCGAATAACCAAACTTCGGAAGCAGCTTTGCGGCCTCTGTCCTGTAAGCGGACTCATAGCGGTCACCCATCTCCGTACGTGTGGAATACTCCGCGGAATCACCGAGCAGCAACCCCATCGGGGTGATACCGAGCAGATAAGTCTCCGGATCATTAAATCCGGTTGTGGATCCAAAAAACAGCAGCTGCCCTGAATGGGCATCCGGATCACAGAAGAGAGCTGTCAGTTCATCCAGGTCCTTGACTGCGCTGATCTGATCGATGATCTTCTGTACCGGTTCCACGCCAGCCGCATTTCGCGCATCCCAGTCAAGCCAAGCATGGTACAGATTCTGTACCAGATCCGCATCCTCTCCCTCCAAGGTCTCGTCCGTCAGCACAGCCATGGCCATCTCACGGACATCATCGGCAACCTCATTAAAGGCATTCTCACTGTCATATCCGGGACGGATCTCTGTAGACTTCAGCCAGTCGTAATTCGCGTAAAGGAAAAGGTCGTCCTTTGCACTCTCCGGTTTTTCCGTCACGGTCTCGACGTTCTCCCGCAGGGCATAATCCACCCATGGGATTCCGTCGTCAAGCACCTCTTCCCCCGCATAAGCCAAAACCGGCTGTACCGCCGGAAGTGTCAGCGTCAGCAGCATTGCCGCAGCCTTTTTCAGTCTTTGCACCTTTATTTTTCTCATTTTTCTCCTCCTTTGAGCCTTTTAAGGCCTCTGCGTTCATATTATCATATGTTTTCTGTCATTTCAAGGGGACCAAATGAGTCAGGGTAAACCGGTTCGTTTGTCAAGTACAAAAATTAGACAAATCAGAACTATGAAAAGACAGAACGGAACTGTGCATTGACAATTCATAGCTAAGGGTTAGGGAGATAAGACGGTACCTCAACTTGACAGAACGGAACACGAA
>JAFWDX010000160.1 GCA_017515945.1 Blautia sp.
CCTCTGGGGTCCTTCTAATGAAGTCATGCCAGTCCTCCAGATCACGGGTATAAGTCAGAAAAGGAAACTCTGTACTGTCAAGCCCTGGCAACAGCTGGTCATGATAGTTCTCTTCACACAGGATACCGTTATATTTCTCAGCAAGCAGTTTTACCATGGTTGATTTGCCTGCATAGGCCGTACCAGTAATAAAATACGCGTTGTCAAAGCTCATGTCTTACTCCACATTCTTCGGCTCATACGGCACGGAAATAAAGTCTTTCTTTTGGTGGTACAAGCAGCATACAGTCTCCACATGCCTTGGGACAATAGCGTGAATAAATTGGCAAATTTCTACGCTGTAGCCTCGACCCTCGACGTAAAGCCTATGCCGTCGACCAGTTGAGTCAGGGCACTCAGATCGATTGTATGGTCTCGGCAAACTGGAAGTTGTCACTCTTTCATGCCTTAATCTTCTCAAACAGGAATTCGTTGGTCTCTGTGCGTCGGATCACAATTCCTTCACCATGTATGTTCCGCCTTCTTCACGGTTATAAGGCTTATACCCGCATTTTTCATACAAGCTCATCCCTTCCGGATTGTGATCCCACACGAAGAGCACGCTTGATGAACAGCCGTCCTGCCGTGCCAGTGTATTCATCTCATAGATTGCCGCAGACGCAAAACCCCTTCTTCTTTCCGACTCGAATATCAGCAGGTCTTCGAGGAACACATAGTATTGACCGTCGCCTTCGCGCGAATAGTATTTGAAAAAGATCCATCCGACTTTCTTTTTGTTCCCGTCCTCGATGTTCATTATGAAGCTGTATTCTGTATCCAGCCCGTCGGGGAGATCTGCGCCGAATTCCATTTCCGCTTCCATCAGCGCCTGCTCCGGGTTCATGTCTCGTCCTTTCATCAGATCCGACGCGTAATCGGCGACACTGAACTTTTTGAAAGCACGAAACTCATCTTCTGTCATTTTACGCAGAGTCATCATCAGTCTCCTCCGCAAATACCGATTTGTCAGTTTGTTTCCTTCTTCACATACGTGATCTGTATATCGTAACCCAGCTTTTCAAGCATCTCCACGAATACCTTATTCACGATGCCGTCCTTCTTGTTAATGAGCCTGCTGATGTATGACGGCGAAGTACCCACCATCTCCGCAAGCTGTGCATGGGTGACGCACTCTTCCGGGCAGTTGCCTTTTTATTCACATCTCGTCATCAATGTCACGCACTCGATGTGTGAGTCACTGTCCAAACTATTTCCGATCGGTATACTCATATCGCTGTCGATGATCGGCAGGCGGAAGGTAATCGACTTCAGCCACTGTCCGCTGGGCTGCCGCTCTTCGTAGATCTGGATCTCTTCGATGAGGGTTTCCATCAGCTTCCGCTGCTCCTCCTCGTTCATCAGCTTATAAAAATTATCGAAGTAAATCAGAATCTTGTAGATGTTATCCCCGGTAACCTTTTCGGACTCGATGGACTGCTTCTTCGCCCTTGCCTCTATGAGGCTCTGCTCCTGGTCATCGATCTTGTCATACATCCGGTACAGGCGATCATCCAAGTCTGCTTTCAGACGCTTATAGTGTCTGCCGTCCGGATCCAGCGTCTCAATCTCCTCCAGTGTTTTCCGCTTTACGGCATATGACTGTTTCAGCTGTTTTTCCAGGGCTGTGATCTCCTGATCGATGACGGTGGTGTCCACCTTCATATTGATCTTATCCTGCATCATGGAAGCGAACCGGGGATTGGCCACCAGTTTTGTGATCACTTCCACCACAGCCGCATCCAGGACATCTTCATTGACCTGCTTTTTATAATCACACTTATGGCCCCTGGTCATCGTTCTGTGCTTGCAACCATAGTAAAAGAAATCCTTATACTTTGTACCGTCTTTTCGGTGCTTGATGCTCTTGTTGCCATACATACCGGCTCCGCAGATCGGACACTTCACCAGTCCTGAAAGCAGGTGTGCCCTGGTATCCTTGGCCTTGTTCACATGCTCGTATTTCTTTGCTTGAGCGATCATCTTGACCTGGGCCTGATTCCACATTTCTTCAGACACGATCCCCTCATGCAGGCCGTCTACGACCAGATAATCGTCCTGTTCGACCAGCCTGTATTCATTGCGGGTGCCATGTACTTTTTCCGTCTTCCGGCGGCCGTAGGCGATTTTCCCGCAGTATACCGGATTCTTGATGATCCGTCGGATAAGTGCGGAATCAAAGAGCGGATTTTTCCCATTATGTCTTGCGATTTTGTGGATCCCATGGTTCTCCAGATACTTCGCAAGGCCATTGGCACCGATATCCGTGGAGACCCACTGTTCAAAAATGGTGCGGATCGCCGGAGC
>JAFWDX010000014.1 GCA_017515945.1 Blautia sp.
CTGTTCAGTCAGCACCTCGCATTTACTGCGAGGTGCGTGAGAAAAAAGTTGAACAGCCAAGGCCAGGCGCACTTCCAATGCGACGAAAGGAGCCTGCGCCTGGCCTCGTAACTGTGAAGGAGCTTGTGACTGAACAGTTACAAATAATGACAATGCAAGTGACTGTGAAAGAGCTTCTGACTGAACAGTTACAAAATATACAAAAGGCCCTGCATACGTGGAAGTCTATGATTCCATGTATCAGAGCCTCTGCATTTTTTTATTTAGTTCGATTCGGATCAGAGCACTCTGACTCTGAGTGCAGCCATATTGGACTGATTTCCGTTCGAATCCAGCACGTAATAAGTCATCTCATAACTGCCGGGCACAGCCGTGTCCACGTTGCTGTAGACCTGTACCCGCGCGAACAGATCCACACTGTCATCCGTATCATCCTCGATCGAATCTATATAACTGAGCTGATCGAGCTGTGTGCCTGCAGGTACTTCGATATAATACTCTTTGAGACGGATCCTGGGGGATTCTGCCCTGAGCTGTTCGATCTTCTCCTCTTCCTCGCGTCTGGCTGTTTCCCGGGGATCTTTGTCAGATCCTTCCTCATCCTTTGCGTCCGCCTGTGCTTCAGCCGCAGACTCCTGTTCGTCGTCTCCCTTGTCTTTCTTTTCCTGCTCCTCTTCCGGCAGATCGTTATCTCCATCAGAAGCTCCCTTGCCTGCATCCGACGGCAAGAGCACGTCAGGAAGGCTGCCCTCTACAGGCATGACATAGGTGGTCTGCACCGTATTGTTGCTGCGGTCCTTTGCGGAATAGACGACAGATACGGAAGCTTTATCCTCGTTGGCATACACATCGTCCACCTGCAGTGACGAGGTCACATCCCCGTCCCTGGAATCGACGGCCGTCACATCAGAGAGCAGCTCATCCATTGTGACACCCTCGTGATAAGAAAAACCGTCCTTCATAACAACGATCGCAGGCGCCTGACGATCATTATGCATAAACAGGAAACTGGTTCCCCCGGCCATCACCAGGCACAGAATGACCAGTATGATAATCAGATGTTTCTTCAAAATAATCTCTCCATTCTCACTGTATATTCAGGCCCTCTGGTATAAGAAAAGCCGGCAGCTGTGAGGAGCCTGTGACCGGACAGTTACGATACGCTTACTGAACCAGATAGACCTCTGTATAGAAAACGCCCTTTGCCAGTGCCTCATCATGGGAAGCCACATAGACGTCTATGCAGTTGGTAACGATCGCGCTGCCGCAGTCCTCCGCCACATATACCTGTCCATTGATCACCACCCGTGAGCCATAGGGTATCTGGGAGGGTGAAACCGCGATGGTATGATTGGTCACCGCCGTCACGCCTGTAGCCGTGATCCCGTTTGCATACGGGCCGCAGCAGATGCTGCAGGAGCAGTAATGGGTGATGCGGAATACGCCAAGCGGCTTCAGCGTCACAGATTCACCCACAGACTGGGGCGTACCAATCAGTACCCCGGCATTCGTCGTAGTGATCGTAGCCTCCGTAACCCCGGTGACCGCATCCGTAAAGACACCTTTGCCGCGGCCTTTGGACAATTCGCCCTCTTTTGCCTGAGACTGGTCATCGTTATCATGCCCCTTCAGACAGGATGTAAGAATATAGCCATCCTTTAAGCCGGAGTCCGATTCAAAAAGGATCCTGCTCCAGGTCTCCCCCACGCTGCCGCAGAGCGTCACGACATCCTCCTGGAGGACCTCGCCCGTCACCTCTCCGTCACGCCGCCCGGGATAATCCAGTATATCCGTGTCCTTTCCGATCACTGCTTCTTCGTTTTTCCGTTCTACCAGCGGTTCATCAGACAAAGCGTAGCTGCGCACATAACCCTCGTATTCACCTGAGTTTCCCCTGTACAGGACATGGGTAAATCCGTTGTCACATATACCGGTACGCTCCAGGGCCGCTCCGAACCGGAATTCCAGCAGGACCTCGTTCTCCTCGGAGGGGGAGGCATACACGGGCAGGATCTTTGCGCTGACATAAACCGCCCCCTCCGACGGTGTCTCCTGTACGACCGCCTCTGTCTGCCCGTCCTCAGGGCTCTCCTGCACAGCCATATCAGCCTGCACGGTCTGATTGTCCGCATTTGGTGCCTGGCCCGGTTCGAAATCAGTGTCGGACTCTGCGGAGACCTCATCTCCCGCCTCAAAGCTCTCAGCCTCTCCCTGCAGATCATCCTCCGTACCAAAATCAGCAGATCCGGCATCCGTCACAGACTCTCCGGATCCAAAGCTCTCCTCCGGAAAATCCATCACGACCAGGTCCTGCGCGCTGACCGGATCTCCGATCGGCAATATACACGATGACAACATACATACAGCCAGGAAAAAACCGACTGTCATTCTAACA
>JAFWDX010000015.1 GCA_017515945.1 Blautia sp.
CTCCTTCACAGTTACGAGGCCGGGCGCAGCCTCCTTTCGTCGCAATGATAGTGCGCCCGGCCTTGCTGGGGGGCTTCTTTCTCACGCACCGCGCAGTAAATGTGAGGTGCTGACTGAACAGTTGCAAAAACTGAATAAATAAAGATAGGCAGGTGTAAAATCATGGTACAACGTTTGGTCTGTCTGGCTGTCGGCTATGTCTGCGGCCTTTTCCAGACTTCCTATTTTATTGGCCGCATGCATAATATCGATATCCGCAATGTCGGCAGCGGCAATGCCGGCTCCACAAATATCCTGCGGACTTTCGGCAAGAAAGCGGGATTTCTCAATCTCTTTTGCGATATGTTCAAATGTGTGCTGGCCGTTCAGATCGTAAAATTCCTTTACGCGGACGGACCGGAGGGGATCATGCCGCTGCTCACGCTGTATGCCTCCGCGGGCTGTATTCTCGGACATAATTTTCCCTTTTATCTCGGGTTCAAGGGAGGAAAGGGGATGGCCACATCAGCCGGAATGGTGCTGGCCTTTGACTGGAGGATCTTTGTGATCATTGCGCCGGAGTTTATAACGCTGTTTTTTGTGACGCATTATGTTTCATTGTCCGCTTTGATCACGTATGTGACCGTGCTGGTCCTGTTGATCATCTATGGAACAATCGGTCTTTATCCGCTCAGCGGGCCATACCTTATGGAGATGTATATCCTGTTTGCCCTGTTGACGGCACTTGCTTTCTTTCAGCACAGGGAAAACCTGAAGAGACTGTGTAACGGCACCGAACGTAAAACATATCTTTCAAAATCAAAAAAGTGAATGATATATCGTAACTGTCAAGGCACAGGTTCCTTTACAGTTGCGAGGCCAGGCGCAGACTTCTTTCGTCGCATTGAAAGTGCGCCTGGCTTGGCTGTTGAGCTTTTGTTCCACGTATCTCCCAGTAAATGAGAGGTACTGGACGAATAGTTATGATCAATCTTAGTCCAGAAAAAGGAGTGTTTACAAAAATGGCCAAGATCAGTATTCTCGGAGCAGGAAGCTGGGGAATGGCTCTGGCGATCCTGCTTAATAATAACGGACACAGTGTTTCTATGTGGTCAGCCCTTCCGGATGAGGTCCGTATGCTTAACGAGACCAGGCAGAGCCCTTCAAAGCTTCCGGGGATCACATTGCCGTCAGATATTCTGGTGACTTCGGATGAAGCATCCCTGCTTGAGGCTCCTGATGTGGTGATCCTCGCGGTACCTTCTCCCTTTACCAGAAGGACGGCGAAACAGATCTCCGGTCTGGTCCGGAAAGGACAGATCATCGTGGATGTGGCCAAAGGCATAGAGGAAGATACCCTTATGACCCTGAGCCAGATCATCGCCCAGGAGATCCCGCAGGCAAATGTATGTGTGCTTTCCGGCCCGACTCATGCGGAAGAGGTCAGCCGGCAGATTCCGACGACCTGCGTGGTCAGCGCGAAGGATCAGCAGACGGCACAGTACCTGCAGGAGATTTTCATGAGCCCGGTCTTCCGCGTGTATACGACGCCCGATATGCTGGGAGTTGAACTCGGAGGCTCACTCAAAAACGTCATCGCCCTGGCTGCAGGCACGGCAGACGGCCTCGGCTATGGGGACAATACAAAGGCTGCGCTGATCACCCGCGGGATCTCGGAGATCGCGCGTCTGGGTGTGCGCATGGGCGCCAGCAGTCAGACCTTTTACGGACTCTCCGGCATGGGTGATCTGATCGTAACCTGCGCCAGCGTGCACAGCCGGAACCGCAAAGCCGGCTTCCTCATGGGACAGGGAAAATCCATGCAGGAGGCCATGGACGAGGTTCAGATGGTGGTCGAAGGCGTATACAGCGCGAAAGCAGCCAGGCAGCTTGCGGAAAAATATGAAGTGGAGATGCCGATCGTAGAAGAGATCAACAGAGTGCTATTTGAAGGAAAATCCGCGGCGGAGGCGGTCAGGGATCTGATGATCCGTGACAGGAAGGTGGAGACGCCGATGCTGCCGTGGGAATGAAATATACAGGGAAGTGGAGCCAGGTTCCTGAATGAGTCAAGGGGCCAGGTTCCGAAATGGGTCTAGGGGCCAGGTTCCTGAATGAGTCAGGGGGACAGGTTCCGAAATGAGTCAAG
>JAFWDX010000161.1 GCA_017515945.1 Blautia sp.
CAAGCTCCTTCGTAACTGTTCAGTCGCAAGCTCCTTCGTAACGGTTCAGTCACAAGCTCCTTCACAGTTACGAAGGCCAGGCGCAGTCTCTTTCGCAATAGGAGCGCGCCTGGCCAACAGTTTTACGGCTGAACCGGAGCCGTATTGCTGACCTCGATCACTTCCGTTGAAGAAAGCGCCTGTTCCATCAGCGCGTCTATCACATCCGCCAGTTTCCCTTCTGACTTCTGAATGACATTCAACAGCGGCTTTGTAACCGGATGTTTTGCCACAAAGATCGTACAGCAGTCCTCATAGGGCAGGATCGACGTGTCAAAGGTTCCGATCCGGCGGGACAGCTCCACGATCTCCTGCTTGTCAAAACCGATAACCGGCCGGAAAACAGGCAGCGTACAGACCTCGTTGGTCACGGCCAGGCTCTGGATCGTCTGGCTGGCAACCTGTCCGATACTTTCTCCTGTGATCAGTCCCAGACAGCGGTCTTTTTTGGCCAGGATCTCCGCGATGCGCATCATATACCTGCGCATGATGATCGTCAGCTCGTCATGGGGACATTTCTCATAAATGGCCAGCTGGATATCCGTAAAATTGACGACATACAGGCGGATCGGTCCGCTGAAGCGGGATACAAGCCGTGCCAGGTCCACCACCTTCTGTTTTGCCCGCTCACTCGTATATGGCGGAGCATGAAAGTAGACTGCTTCAATCTCCACGCCTCTCTTGGCGATCATATATCCCGCTACCGGAGAATCGATCCCTCCCGACAGCAGCAGCATGGCCTTCCCGTTCGTCCCCACAGGCATACCGCCCGCGCCGCGGATCGTGCGGGAATATACATAGATCCTGTCCCGGATCTCGATGCTGATCGTCAGCTCAGGATCATGTACGTCGACCCTGGCCTGCGGGAACGCATCCAGGATGGCCTCTCCGGCCCGGGCACTGACATCCATGGATCCCACGGGATAGCTTTTTCTCGCGCGTCTGGTATATACCTTGAATGTCCCGTTGTAGTCCGGGTGGACCTGCCTCATATAATCAGTCACATCCTGACAGGTCTGCTCCAGGCCGTTGTCCTCATAGATCATCACCGGGCAGACATAAACGATGCCGAATACCCGTGTCAATGCAGTAACAGCTTCTTCGTAATCATACTCATCCGGGCAGTATACATAGACCCTGCCCTGCTCCCGGACCACGCGGAAGTCTCCTTCCACATTGTCCAGTGCCAGTTCCATCTGCTTTACAAGGGCCTGTTCGAACACATAGCGGTTCTTTCCCTTGATGGCGATCTCAGCGTATTTGATCAAAAAGGCATGAAATGTCATATCGATCCTTTCCACATTATACTAGAGGCTCTAAATACGTGGAAATCTTTGATTCCACGTAACTGTTCAGTCAGCACCTCGCATTTACTGCGAGGTGCGTAAGATCAAAGTTGAACAGCCAAGGCCAGGCACACTTTCAATGCGACGACAGGAGCCTGCGCCTGGCCTCGTAACTGTGAAGGAGCTTGTGACTGAACAGTTACGATTCCACGTATTTAGAGCCTCTGCATATACCGCGCGGGAAATCAGATACATTCTCCATGTATTTTGCCGCGCGAGTATAAAAAAGGCTCACCGTCTAGAAAAACGGCGCAGCACCGGTACCAGTTCCTTCAGTGCGTCCAGGCAGGCATCCACCTCCTGCGCAGTATTGTCCGCGCAGAAGCTGAAACGGACCGCACTCTCAATCTCTTCCTTCTCCAGTCCCATAGCTGACAAAGTCGCGCTGGGACGTCTTTTATGGCTCGAGCAGGCACTGCCTGCGGAAACATAGATGCCCCTCTCTTCCAGTGCGTGCAGCAGCACTTCGCTGCGGATGCCGATGAAACTGGCATTTAAAATATGAGGCGCACTCAGCTCATGGGAAGGGGTATTGATCCGGATATTTTCCAGTTCTCTGAGCCCTGCCTCCAGTCTGTCCCGGAGCGCATACAGATATTCTCTTTTCTCCCCCAGATCCCGTGTGCTTTCCCTGACTGCCGCGGCCATGCCGGCTATGCCGGGGACATTGTCCGTCCCTGACCGCATCCCGGCCTGCTGCCCGCCGCCCAGGATCTGCGGCTCAATGCGCACGCCGTCCTTTATATAAAGAAATCCGATCCCCTTCGGGCCGTGGATCTTGTGTCCGCTGGCGGAAAGCAGGTCGATCCCCGCCCTGGCCGGATGGATCCGGTATTTGCCGTATGCCTGAACGGCATCCACGTGAAAGAGAGCGCCGCTTTTTTCATGAACCAGCTCAGAAAACCGCTCCACGGGCATGACAGCCCCCGTCTCGTTATTTACATACATGACTGAAACCAGGATCGTGTCCGGCCGGAGGGCAGCCTCCAGCGTCTCCGGCTCTACGATCCCCTGCATGTTCACCGGCAGAACCGTCAGCTCGTACCCAAGCTTCTCCAGTCTTTTCATCGGCTCCATCACCGCAGGATGCTCCACTGCAGTGGTAATGATATGCTTTCCCCTGCGCTGCATGGCCTGAGCCGCTCCGAAAATGGCCAGATTGTCCGCTTCCGTACCGCCCGAAACAAATACCAGTTCCTTCTGCAGGGCCTTGAGGGAGCCGGCGATCGCCGCAGCCGCGTCTTTCACATATTTTTCCGCATCGATCCCCTTGCCATGCATGGAGGAAGGATTACCATAATCCTCAGTCAAAGCTCTGCGGACAAACTCCGCTGCCTGCGGGCAGCATCTGGTTGTTGCCGCATTATCAAAATATATTTCCATGTCAGCCTCCAGTATAAGGAGCTGTCACAAACTAACTTGTGCAGCAAGATGTACAGGTTATTGTGCGGTAACTGTTCAGTCACTGGTGATCCGTCTGATCAGATTTAAACTTAAAGTGCCGGATTGGCTACACAGGCAAGGCGCAGGCTCCTTTCGTCGCATTGAAAGTGTGCCTGACCCTGGCTGTTCATCTTTTGCTCCAAGCACCTGCCAAGGCACGCCTGCGTTGTCGCAGTAAATGCGAGGTGTTGACTAAACAGTTACATTTTGCGACAGATCCTAGTGGTCCGTCTCAATCAGATTTAAACTTAAAGTGCCAGATTGGCTTCATAGGCAAGGCGGGTGAAGGCGCCGTAGCGGGCTACGGCAACTGAGCCCAACGCAGTATATGAAGTCAAGATGGTGCTTTAAGCTTAAATATGATTGAGACGGCCCACTAGCCTTCCAGAAGATACATCAGCACCGACAGCAGCGTCATCCCCGCCGTCTCAGTGCGGAGGATCCGCCTTCCCAGGGTAATGGCCTGGCCGCCGGCCTCCAGGATCCTGGATACCTCTGTTTCCTCAAAGCCGCCCTCGGGGCCGATAAAGATCCCCAGCGACTGTCCGGGCCTGATCGAAGAAAGAAGCTGTCTGGTATGCTCCATATCCTCTGCCAGCTCATAGGGCACCAGCAGGACATCCAGTTCCGAGGCCATGGCAAGCGCTTCTTCCAGTCCGACAGGAGTATGGACCGTCGGGATCTTCATCCTCCTGGACTGCTTGGCCGCGCTTTCACTGATCTGCTGCCAGCGGGCGGTTTTTCGTACAGCCTTTTCCCCCTCCAGCTTTACGACACATCTGCTCAGGCGCAGCGGGATGATCTCTGCCGCACCCAGCTCGACGGCCTTCTGAATGATCAGTTCCATTTTGTCGGATTTGGGAATGCCCTGGAAAAGACAGATCCTGGAAGGCAGTTCATAATCCGGTTCCTGGGAATACAATATATGCAGCAGTGCCTCCTGATCCTCATAGGCTTCGACCGTGCAATGGTATTCCCGGCCGACGCCGTCACTCACCCAGACCTCCTCGCCCGGCCGCAGGCGAAGGACATTTTTCATATGGTTTACATCAGGTCCGCTCACGCGGATCCGGTGTGTGTCTCTCCCGATCTGCTCCGGGTCAACAAAAAAGCGCTGCATCCTGTGCCCCCTGTATCTTTATATTTACTGGTAACTGTTCAGCTTTTTTCTCACGCACCTGCCAAGGCACGCCTGCGGTGTCGCAGTAAATGCGAGGTGCTGACTGAACAGTTCCCTTTCAATCCTTATATGCAGTGACGCAGACCCATTCCCCCTGCCGGGTAATGTCACATACCTTAAGTCCTGCCGCAGTCACCGCGTCTTCCACATCTTTTTGTTTTCCCTCAAGGATGCCGGACGTGATATAATAAGCCCCGTGTTTCATTCGCGCCGGGATTTCCGGAGTCAATGCCACCAGCACATCCGCCAGGATATTCGCCGTGACGATATCATATCTGTCATATCCGACCTGCTCCTGTACGGACGGGTCATCGATCAGATTTCCCAGGATCATGGCGAACCTGCTTTCATCCATGTTATTGGCCTGCAGGTTTTCTTTGACAGCGCTGGCCGCGCAGGGATCCAGATCCGTTCCCGTGATGTGCTCTGCTCCAAGCAGCAGAGCGGCGATCCCAAGGATCCCGCTGCCTGTTCCCACATCCAGCATGCGGGCTCCGGGCTGCAGATGTCTGCGCAGCTGCCGGATCACCAGCTGGGTCGTCTCATGCATGCCTGTGCCGAAGGCCGTACCGGGATCGATATGGATGATCATTTTGTCCCGGTCAGCCGGACCGACCTCCTCCCAGGATGGGACGATCAGAAAATCGTCAACGGTAAACTGGTGAAAATATTCTTTCCAGTTATTGATCCAGTCCTTGTCCTCTGTATCTGAGAGCATGATCGATCCTTCTCCGATATCCATCCAGGTCCGTATCTCATCCAGCACCCGGCGCACCGCCTCGAGGGTGCTGTCCAGATCCTGTTCCTCCTCCAGATAGCAGTTGAGCATGGCCGTCCCGTCGTCCTCCGGTCCTTCCGGAAGGATATCTACAAACATCTGCGCCTTATCCTGCTCGCTGAGCGGCTGATGGTCGATGATCTCCACACCCTCGATGCCTATATCCGCCAGGGCCGATATGATCACATCCTCCGCCTCCGTCGTCGTCTTTATCGTAATGCGATTCCATTTCATGGATGATCTCCCGCCTTTCGTAACTGTGAAGGAGCTTGTGACTGAACAGTTACACCTTCTTTTAAAAATACGATTAAGTATACCCTATTCTGCCTGAAAAGGAAAGAGGTTCCTTAACGGAAAAAAGGGGTCAGCTGCCTTATGCACAGCCTCCCCCGTATTACGTATTACGTTCATTCTTCAAATGTTTCTTCGAACGTTTCTTTGATCTTGTCCCTGAAGCGCCTTTTCTTTTTTTCAGGCTTTTCTGTCCCGGCGGGATCCGTTCTTCCTGATACGATATCGTCGTAATGGCGCAGTGCTTCCTTAGCCTCTGAGGTCAGATTAGTCGGCACCTGAACGACAAAGGTGACATAATGATCACCCCGCATGTTCTTATTGCGGAGCGAAGGAACGCCCTTCCCCTTCAGACGGATCCTGGAATCCGTCTGGGTCCCGGGCTTGACCTGATAGGCCACTTCCCCGTCCACTGTACTGAGCCGTACCTCGCCGCCCAATGCGGCCTGCGCAAAGGTAAGCGGAGCCGTGGAGTAGATGTCCATGTCATTGCGCTGGAATATCGGATGTCTGGCGACGTTGACCTCGACCAGCAGATCTCCTCTGGGACCGCCGTTGCGTCCCGGCTCACCCTTGTCACGGATCCGGATGCTCTGCCCGTTATCAATCCCGGCCGGTATGGAAACCTGGATCTTTTTTCTGGAGGAGGTATAACCGGTGCCCCGGCAGCTCGTACATTTATCCTTGATGACCTTGCCGGTACCGCCGCACTCAGGGCAGGCCTGCACATTTCTCACCATGCCGAAGATGGACTGCTGCGTATAAACGATCTGTCCCTCTCCGTGACATCTCGTACAGGTCACAGGGGATGTCCCCGGCTTGCAGCCGGTGCCGTGACAGGTGGTGCAGGTATCCTTGAGAGAGATCTCCAGCTCCTTGTCTACACCAAACACGGCCTCCTCAAAAGTGATATTCACCCTGGCACGCAGACTGGCGCCGCGCATCGGGCCGTTTGAAGCCGCCCTGCTCCTGCCGCCGCCAAAGAAATCGCCGAAAAGATCGCCGAATATATCGCTGAAATCCGCGCCGCTGAAATCAAATCCACCGGCCCCCGGCCCGCCCTGCTCGAACGCGGCATGGCCGAACTGGTCATACTGACGCCTTTTTTCCGGATCACTCAGGATACCATAGGCTTCCGTTGCCTCTTTAAACCTGGCCTCCGCCTCTTTGTCTCCGGGATTTACATCCGGATGGTATTTCTTTGCCAGCTGGCGGTAGGCTTTTTTCAGTGCCGCTTCATCGGCGTTTCTGTCTACGCCGAGGACCTCATAGTAGTCTCGTTTATCTGCCATATTCCTTTTCCCTGTTTTTGGTGCAAAATGACTTGTAACTGTTCAGTCACAACCTCCTTTACAGTTACGAGGCCAGGCGCAGGCTCCTTTCGTCGCATTGGAAGAGCGTCTGGCCTTAGGAGCTGTCGCGAAGTATTTGCCATATATCTGATCGCGCCATTAAGCGGCAAAAGAGACAGGGGGAAGCAGTGCTTCCCTGTCCCCCTGTCTTATTTCATTTTGCATTATGCTGTTCCTGCCCTTCCGGCTTTTCAGCCGCGGGCTCTGTCAAACAAAGTTACCTTATACTTCTTTATAATCAGCGTCAACGACATCGTCGCCATAGCCTGCTTCACTGCCTGTATTTGCGGATCCGCCGCCTGTGAAGCCGCTCATATCCGGACCGGCGCCTGCAGCTCCGGCACCCTGTGTCTGCTCATACATCTTGGCGAAGAGCTTCTGCGCGCTCTCCATCATCTTTTCCTGGGCGGCCTTGATCTCTGCCACCTGGCCGTCGGTCATGTCCTCAGCGTTGGCATATCTGGAAAGGAGATCCTTGAGTGCATTGAGGTCTGCCTCGACGCTGGCGCGGTCGGAAGCATCCAGCTTGTCGCCGGCTTCCTTGAGCGCGTTCTCTACCTGGAAGACCATGGAATCCGCGTTGTTCTTTGTGTCGATGGCTTCTTTGCGCTTGCGGTCCTGAGCCTCAAACTCCGCAGCTTCCTTTACAGCCTTGTCGATCTCAGCATCGGACATGTTGGAGCCGGCTGTGATGGTGATGTGCTGCTCTTTGCCGGTGCCCAGATCCTTGGCGGATACATTGACGATACCGTTGGCATCGATATCAAAGGTAACCTCGATCTGCGGCACACCGCGGCGTGCGGGCGGGATCCCGTCCAGACGGAACTGGCCGAGGGATTTATTGTCGCGGGCGAACTGACGCTCACCCTGTACTACGTTGATATCAACTGCGGTCTGGTTGTCGGCCGCGGTAGAGAAGATCTGGCTCTTCTTGGTCGGGATGGTGGTATTTCTCTCGATCAGTCTGGTAGCGATACCGCCCATGGTCTCGATGGAAAGAGAAAGCGGAGTGACATCCAGCAGCAGGATATCGCCTGCGCCGGATTCGCCGGCCAGCTTGCCGCCCTGTACGGATGCGCCCAGAGCCACACACTCATCCGGGTTAAGGCTCTTGCTGGGCTCCTTGCCGGTCAGCTGACGAACCTTGTCCTGTACGGCGGGTATACGGGTGGAACCGCCGACCAGGAGCACCTGTCCCAACTCGGAAGCAGTGATGCCGGCATCGGAAAGTGCACGGCGGACAGGCTCTGCTGTTTTTTCAACCAGGTCATGGGTCAGCTCATCGAACTTCGCGCGGGTGAGGTTCATATCAAAGTGCTTGGGTCCCTCATTCGTCGCGGTGATGAAAGGCAGGTTGATGTTGGTGGTCGTAGCGGAGGACAGCTCCTTTTTCGCCTTCTCAGCAGCTTCTTTCAGTCTCTGAAGGGCCATCTTGTCGTTGCTCAGATCCACGCCCTCGGTCCGTTTGAACTCGGAAAGCATGTAGTCCGTGATCCTCTGGTCAAAGTCGTCGCCGCCCAGACGGTTGTTACCGGCTGTGGCAAGCACTTCGATGACACCGTCGCCGATCTCGATGATGGATACATCAAAGGTACCGCCGCCGAGGTCGTAAACCATGATCTTCTGCTCTTTTTCATTGTCAAGTCCGTAAGCCAGTGCAGCGGCTGTGGGCTCGTTGATGATCCTCTTGACATCCAGTCCGGCGATCTTGCCGGCATCCTTGGTTGCTTGACGCTGCGCGTCATTAAAATATGCAGGAACTGTGATAACCGCCCTTGTAACAGGCTCACCCAGATATCCTTCCGCGTCCTGTTTCAGCTTGGTCAGGATCATAGCGGAAATC
>JAFWDX010000016.1 GCA_017515945.1 Blautia sp.
GCGGTATATGCAAAGGATCTTAATACTTGTAAGCAAAGCATTCCACGTATTAAGAGCCTCTGGTATAACTTTGTAGGAGCATGTGACTGAACAGTTACTGCTCATACACTCACTCAAGGAGAGTTTAAATATGGCAAAAACAAAAGTATATATAGACGGACAAAGTGGAACCACAGGACTGCAGATCCATGAGCGGATCAGCTCAAGGGAGGATCTTTCCCTCATGCGGATCCCTGAGGAGCTACGCCACGATACAGAGGAGCGAAAAAAATATCTCAACGACGCAGACATTGTCTTTCTGTGCCTGCCGGACGACGGAGCCCGCGAAGCCGTCGCGCTGATCGGGAACCCTCACGTACGGGTCATCGACGCCTCCACCGCGCACCGCACATCCCCGGACTGGACTTATGGTTTTCCGGAGCTTTCTCCGGAGCAGCGTGAGGCGATCGCCGCTTCACACAGGGTCGCCAATCCCGGTTGCCATGCCACAGGCTTTATTTCCTGTACGGCTCCTCTGGTGCGCTGCGGCATCCTCCCGGCCGACTATCCTCTGACCTGCTACTCTCTCACCGGCTATTCAGGCGGTGGCAAAAAAATGATCGCCGGCTATGAGAGTCCTGACAAGGATCCGCTGCTCTGTACGCCAGGCATCTACGGGCTGTCCCAGACGCACAAACATCTGCCTGAGATGCAGATGTACAGCGGCCTGTCCTTTGCCCCGGCCTTTCATCCCATCGTCGACGATTATTACAAGGGGATGGCCACCACCATCCTGCTCCACAACCGCCTCCTGAACGGTACTCCCACAGCCGGGCAGATCTGCGAATGTCTGGAAAGCCATTACAGCCAGTCCCGCTTCGTCCATGTGCGGCCTTACAGTGAAGACACCGGCACCCTTTATGCCGGTACGCTGGCCGGAACGAACAGGCTGGAGCTGATCGTCACAGGCAATGAGGACCGCACCGCCGTGACCGCGCTTTTTGACAATCTGGGCAAGGGAGCCTCAGGCGCCGCCGTCCAGAATATGAATATCATGCTTGGGATGGATGAAGGACTCGGACTGGAATGAAGGATTCTGACCGGATGAAGGATTCTGACCGGAATGATGGATTCTGACCGGAATGATGGATTCTGACCGAATGAAGGATTCTGACCGGAATGATGGATTCTGACCGAATGAAGGATTCTGACCGAAATGAAGGATTCTGACCGAATGAAGGATTCTGACCGGAATGAAAGGAGATGTGAATATATGAAAAAGCAAGTAACTGTGAAGAAGCCTGTGGCTGACCAGTCACAAAAGCATTCTTTCCTGAAAACTGCCTTAAGCATTCTTCTGATCCCAGTGCTGCTCGCAGGCTCTGTTCCCGCGGTTTATGCCCAGGATGAATTTACCTCCGAAGAAGAAACCGTCCAGGAGGCCCCCGCAGATGAGCATACAGCTTCCTATTACGAGGAGCCCCAGACAGACAGCATCAAGGGATGGCCTAAGGGACCGCTCGTAGAGGGATCCGCAGCCATTGTCCTGGATCTGGAAACAGAAGCGATCCTCTACGCCAAAAACATCGATGAACGGCACTATCCTGCCAGCGTCACCAAGCTGATGACCGGTCTGCTGGCCTGCGAAGCACTTGATCCTACGACTTCCTTTGCCATGTCTGAAGCAGCGGCCTACGGCATCGAACCCGGCAGCTCCTCCATTTACGGCGATGTGGACGAAGTATTTACCGTAGAACAGGCCATTATGGCGCTCATGCTGGAGTCCGCCAATGAAATGGCCATGGCCCTGGGTGAACTGGTCAGCGGCTCCGTCAAAAAATTTGTCGAGCTGATGAACCAGCGCGCCAGGGAACTGACCTGCACACGGACCCATTTCAACAATCCCCACGGCCTCCCGGACGAGACACACTACACCACGGCCAGAGACATGGCCAAGATTGCCCGGGCCGCCTGGCAGAATAAAACCTTCCGGGCATATTTTACCAATGATTACTATGAGATTCCGCCCACCAATGTCATGAATGAGACCCGCTACCTGCTCAATCATCACAAAATGATGGCGGGCAGAGATTATGCCTACAACGGTGTAGTGGGAGGCAAGACAGGCTATACCGATGATGCCGGCAATACCCTGGTCACCTTTGCCAGAAGGGACGGCATCTCCGTCGTCGTCGTTGTGCTGGGTTCCACAGGCGGGGCCTATGCCGATACGGCATCCCTGCTTGATTACACCTTTGACAATTTCAAGCACATGAACATGCGGATCGACCCGAATCCCACTCCCGTGCTCCTGCCCGGAGAGGCCCTCACCCTCACAGGCAGCGAAGACGCTCCCGGCGCCTTTGTCTACCGGACAAGTGTGATCGTCACCGTACCGCAGGACACCAAACGCTCCGCCATTACCCGAAAGCAGTCCCTGCTGGCCAACAGCGCCGGACCGTACAGGATCAAGAGCAAATATTACCTGGACGATCACCAGGTGGGGTGGGGAATGCAGTATGAAGAGAAGGTTATGCCGTTCGTGAACCGGTAGGAAAGTGGGGTCTGGCCCTCGGAACAAAGC
>JAFWDX010000162.1 GCA_017515945.1 Blautia sp.
GGCAGAGAGCCGCCCAGCATGGTCACCAGCGGGATCAGTGTGTTGCGGAAGGCATGATGGCCGACCACCTTCTTTTCCTCCAGTCCCTTTGCCCGGGCTGTACGGATATAGTCCGCGTTGAGCACCTCCAGCATGTTCGTCCGGGTGTAACGCATCAGGTAGCCGATGTTGATGACCACCAGCGTGACAATGGGCAGAATCAGGTGATGAGCCTTGTCCCCGACCTGTCCCCAGGCCGTCAGCTGCTCGTAGCTGCGCCCTACCAGCCCGCCCAGGTCAAACCAGCCGAGCTTTACGGAGAACAGGAGCTTCAGCAGGGAAGCAAAGAAAAAGGTGGGCAGGGAAAAACATGCCAGAGCCACCACGGTGATGGTGTAGTCTGTCTTTGAATACTGTTTTGTCGCTGCGATGATCCCCAGCGGGATCGCGATGATGAGCTCAAAGATAAAGGCGATGCCGCCCATGACAAAAGAAACGCCCACAGCGTCCCTGAATTTGTCGATGACAGGAACCGTCCATTTCCAGCTGTCGCCGAAGTCGCCGTGCAGCGCCCGGCCACACCAGGCGATAAAACCCTGGATGATCCCCTTGTCCATACCGTAGGTGGCGGACAGCTGCGCCATCCATTCCTCAAAGCTCTTGGAGCCGGGCTGCATGGACTTCTGCCGGGCCACCTGCTCCAGATAGGAGGTGGGCAGGCTCCGCATCAATACATAAATGATAAAAGCAACCACTACGAGGATCACCACGGATTCCAGCAGCCGCTTTATGATAAATTTTCTCATGATATCAGCCTTTCCGGATTGAAACGGATAAAGCCCCCGCCCGGATTGCCGGGCAGGGGCTTCGCCCTTAATCCCTCAGGGCCTTGTACCGGCCCTCCGGGATCTGATCAGTTCTTAGTTCATCTCGATATTCTCGATCTCTGACGCCCATCCGTAGAAGGTCGTGATATCCGGAGTCATGGTATCCATGTTGACACGCTCAGTGCTGAAGATGATCGCGTTCTGTCTCTGGTAGGTCGGAACCTCGCAGGCCCAGTCGATGATCGTATCCAGGCAGGCCTTGTACATGGCCTTGCGGTACTCCTGATCTGTGGAGGTACGTGCATCCAGGATCATGTAGTCCAGATCCTCGTCCTCGATCTGATACATGTAGTTGGAACCGCCGGGCTCGACACCGCCGTTGGCGACATCAGAGTAATAAACCTGGTACATATCCGGATCAACGGTGGCACCCCATGCCGCGCACCACATGTCGACCTGCTGCGCCTCAAGGCCTGTCCACAGGTCGGAGGAGTTGGTCAGGTCGGTCACGATCAGGTTCATGCCCAGTTCTGCGAAAGCTTCCTTTGCCAGTGTCAGGATCATAAAGGCCGGATGATCGCCGCTGCCGTCGGCCGGGATCTGAACCTCATACTCAAGTCTTGCCCCTTCAGGAGCGGCTGTAAGTTTTCCGTTCTCTACCGTGTAACCGGCTGCCTCAAAGAATCCGAGAGCAGCTTCCTTGGCGGCCGCGTATTTATCCTCTGCGGACATATCTGCGGTGTAGATCGGTTCGCCGTTCACATCTGTGGAGAATGCGATCTCATAATCGTCGTCTGTCGGCTGCGGAGCCGCCCAGGATGTATTGGAGATCGGGTAGTTGATGACAGAGGCACGCTCTCCGTAATAGGAATCGATGGCCACGTCACGGTAAACGGAAAGGATCGTCGCGAAGGCGCGGCGCAGGTTCTTGGACGCGTCGGAACCGGGCTCACCGCCGACGGAGACATTGTGGGTGTTGATGCCGATGTATCCATAGCCGAGGTTGTCCACGGTATCGGTGGTGATGACCGGTCCGGTCAGCTCGCCGCCGTTGGCCTGTTCAACTGCATCCACGGTATCCTTCTGGAAGGAAGGATCTGTGATATCGATGGTGCCAGTGATGACGCCATTGAGCTTATCTGTATCCTGAACCTCGCGGAAATTCATATATTTGGTTTTCGGTGCGCCTTTATAGTAAGTCTCGTTTGCTTCGTAGTTGATCACGCCGTTCTCATATTTGATGAACTTATACGGTCCCATACCCATGGGAGTCGTGGTCACGGCGCGGACGACGGAAAGGTCGCCCTTGGGGAAGCCGAAGGAATTGTTTTCATAGTCATAAAGGGCGGGATCTCCATAATAATGCATCGGGGAGATCTCGATGGCCAGCTGGTAGATCAGGGTCGCATCGACCTGTGTCGCCACGATACGCATGGAGTAATCGCCGGTCTTCTGGATACCGCTGATGTTGGGAGCGGAATTGCCGGTCTCGATACCCTTTGCATAAGCCTCATAGTCCGTCATCAGATCTGCCAGGGATGAACCTGCGGTCTCGGCTGATGTCATGGCCATCACATCGCCCTCGTATGCCGCGAGCATCGCGTCATAGAAGTCCTTTGCGGTGGCATCCTCGGCCAGGTCGCCATAGCCCCAGTTTGCCGCGCAGGCAGCTACAGAGTCTTCCTCAGCGTTGTAGCCTTGTGCCTTGCAGTAATCCACGATCTCCTGGGCAAAAGCCTCGGCTGCGGCGTTGTAATCCGCCCAGAAGGCCTGCTGCTCCTCAGCCGTCCAGTTCGTATAGTCCTCATTGTCCTCGCCTGCAGCGATCAGGAGGTTAAAGAGCGTATCCATACCGCTGCGGTACTCATCCATACCCTCGATGGGCTGGGAGAAAAGTGTGGCGGATCCGTCATAGGTCGGATCACAGCGCACATACATGCTGAAGATGACATCATCGATGGTAACCGGCTCTCCATCAGAGAAAACCAGGTCATCACGCAGTGTGATATCATAAAATACCGTGCCGTCCTCATTCTCTGTCACGACACAGTCTGCCGGTCCATAATAGGTATAATCGGTTCCATTATAATTAATGGTCTCGCCCTCGATGCCGTTATAAATGATCGCGCCTGTCCTGTCGGAATTGAGCAGGAACTCCTGCGTCATCTTCTGTGCATCCTGGTCATAAGCCGTCTCTGCAAAAAACGGGGAGAACTTGCTGTTGAAGGGGGAATATCCAACGACCAGCGGTGTCTCGGATCCGGTCGCCGGTGCCGCCTCTGCTGCCTCTGCGGGAGCTGCCTGCTCTGCCGGTGCTGCCGTAGCTTTCTCCTGTGCAAGAGTTGTCTCCTCTGCCGGAGCCTCCTCTGCGGTTGTTTCCTCTTCCGCAGCGGTCTCTTCCTCTGCGGCTGCCTCTTCCTCTGCGGCTGTCTCTTCCTCCTCGGCTGCCTCTTCCTCTGCGGCTGCCTCTTCCTCTTCGACTGCCTCTTCCTCTGCCGCAGCCTCCTCTTCAGCCACAGCCTCTGTCTGAGCCTCTGTCGTCTCCTGTGCCATCACGCCTGCACAGGAACCGACCGCGAGCGCCGCCGACAAAAGCAGCGCCAGCATCTTTCTGTTCTTCACCATGATACCTACCTCCTTATAAATTGCCATTTTTCATACGATGGCAGTTTTAAACAGAAATATTATACCTTTATTCCATTGATATTGTCAACATTGCCGAGGCATGAGTCAAAGGGTCAGTCAGGGGTGAGTCAAGGGTCAGGTTCCTGAATGAGTCAGGGGGACAGGTTCCTTGACTCACAC
>JAFWDX010000163.1 GCA_017515945.1 Blautia sp.
AGCCGCTGCGGACCAGCATTTTGCTCAGCTCCGGATCATTTTTGATTCTCTTTTTTGCCTCACGGATGCTTATTCTTCTGACTTCCATGATAATCTCCTTCTTCTTTTAATGCTCTTCATACAAAATGACTCAACGGATTGTTCCGCGTGTCCACACTGAATTTATTACTTCTTGTTGCCGATGTTCATGAGCGTATAGATCGCCAGTGAAATCGAAAAGATCAGTCCGATAGCCGCCAGGACCGGTATTCCGCCCGGCGCCTTTGGCGTTATATCCGACAGGCAAAGCACACAGGATCCGATAAACAAGATGCAGGCAAAGATCGCCATCACCACATACCGGATGGAATCCGCGCCCATGTTGATGAGCTCCTCGTATCCTGTCAGCTCCAGGTTGATCTTTGTACGGCCGCGGGCGACGCCCTTGAGTACGTCGGAAGCGATCGCAGGAATCTTCGCCGCCTTCTTTGTGACCTCCAGCGCGTCCTTGCCAAAGGCCAGGATCTCTTTCTCCAGGTCAAAGCTCTGTTTGGCCCTCGCCATCAGTTTGTTTGAAAGGATCTCAAACAGGTTCAGCTCCGGGCAGAACTGCTCGATCACGCCCTCGATGGTGCCAAGGGAACGGACAAGCATCGTGAATCTGCCGGGCATCTTGACGTGGTGCTTCGCAGCCAGGTTACAGATCTCGTCAAAGAGCACGGAGACGTCCAGGTCGTTGATGCTGGTAACGGTACAGTATCTGTCCAGGAAAGCGTCCAGATCCTCGATCAAGCGGACCCGGTTCGTCTGGGAGCTGGAAGCGCCCATGCTCATGATGGCATTGGCGATGGTTTCCGGATCCTTTTCCAGGACAGCCAGGATCAGGGACTGGATGATGTTGACGTCACCGTCGCTGATACGTCCGAGCATACCAAAGTCGTTCCAGACCGGTATGCCATGGCTGATCATGATGTTTCCCTGATGGGGATCCGCATGGAAAACACCTGCATCCAACACCTGGTGAACATAGTTATCGATCAGATTGTGTCCGATTTCCACCGGGTCATATCCGTCGGCGATGACACGGTCCTTTTTGGAGATGGAGTAGCCGTCCACGAAGGACATGGTAAACATGCACTCTGTCGTCAGCTCATCGACCACGTCCGGGCAGGTTACCTTTTCCTCATCCTCGATACAGTTCTCCTTGAAGAACTTGGTATTTCTGGCCTCTGTGCGGAAATCCAGCTCCTCCTCGGTCACCTTCTCGAATTCTTCGATGACCTCGGTCAGGTCCAGCTGATCTTCCGCGTTATCCGCACCTTCTGTAACCGTGCTGAAGCCCTTGGCCAGTTTTTTCAGAAGGACAAAGTCCTGGCGCATCATCTCGGCGATGCGGGGACGTCTTACCTTGGTCACGACCTGGCGGCCGTCCTTTAAGACACCGTAGTGAGCCTGGCCCACTGAAGCGGAGCCCAGGGGCTTGTCACGGAACTCGCTGTAGATGTCGTCGATCTTTTTCCCGGTCTGCTCCTCGATCACAGCGCGGGCCAGAGCGGGATCCAGCTCCTGAACGTTCTGGCGGAGCTTTTCCAGCTCCTTGCAATAGCTCTCCGGCAGGAGGTCGACACGGCTCGACATGATCTGGCCGATCTTGACATAGGTCGGACCCAGATCCTCAAGGGTCGTGCGGAGTTCCTCCGGCGTAAGGCCATTGGCATAGAAATTATGCTTGGCAAAGACGCCTAATATCTCCGCGCTGCGGCGCTTCGGGCCTTTCAGCTTTTTGGTCCTTTGTGAGATTGCCTCTTTGGCGCCCGCTTTGATCCTTTCCTCTTCCGCCGTTATCCTTTTCAGCTCTTCTGTGCTCTTTCTGAGCTCGTCGACCTTCGCCTCCAGCTCCTTGATCATTACCTTGGTAGATTCATCGGGCACTGCCCCTGCCACTGCAGGCAGATCCAGCTGAGCATCGTCAGCGGACGCCGGGGCTTCTGTCCTGGCATCTGCCTGAGCCACCGGCTGCGTCGCCGCTTCATCCGCGGAAAGGTCTTCGACTTGTATCGTATCAGCTGCTTCTGCAGCTGTTTCCTCCGGAACAGCTTCTCCCACGACAGTTTCTTCCACGTCTGCTATTGTATCAGACATATCCGGGCTAACTTCCTGCTGCTTAACGTCCCCGGCCTCCATGACGGTCAGCTCCGGGTTCTCAGAAGCCTTCTTAGCGTTTTTCTTTTTTCCCATTATCGATTCCTCTCATCTGTAAACCAGCTTTTTATACTGATCAGATCCGTTCTGATGCCGGTCCCGCAATCCGCAGCTCTGCGGCTTAAACGGTATCCGGCTCTCACACACCCTTAAATGGCCAGGTCAGAATAACCCTGATGATACTGACTATGGAAGAAAACAGCATCATGCCTCCGATCACCCTTTTGAGCGTAACGGGATCTTCCCAACTGCTCATCAGCAGGATCAGACCCATCGCGATCGACACCACCGAAAGCAGGGCCAGGAGACCCCAGGCTGCACGCCCGGCTCTGCGCGCGTACATAAAGGCGTTGATCAGATCGTGGATACCCTCCACGACCAGGCCCAGGCCGAACAGAAGACTCAAGGCCGGCAGGATATCATTCCTCTGGACCAGGACGAACAGTCCCAGCAGACCTACAAACAAAGCCCCTGTCAGCTTGACATAATCGATAAGCACCTTCTTGCTGGCGAGAAATCCCAGAACCATAACTGTAGCTGTCACGAGCAGTGCATACCCTATGGCCGGGATCAGAAGGCCCATGTACTTAACGGGACACATGATCATCACGACACCGAACGCGATCAATATGATCGACGTCATGATCCAGCTCCGTTTCATTTTTCCGAGTTCCTGAAACAGCATTCTCAATACCTCCCTGTGTCATTTTTTATTACATAGCTGCTTCGTCACAGGCTTTCGCCTATATCATAAGCTTTAATTCAATATTATAAGATACTGAACGTTTGTAAGTCAAATATTATTTCTTTAGATATGATGGGGGCAGGTCTGACGGGGTCACCTCCAAGTCTGACGGGGTCAGGCCCTCCAAACATTCTGTGA
>JAFWDX010000164.1 GCA_017515945.1 Blautia sp.
CGCATTCCTTTAGCAGGCTGGTCCGGTAGATCAGCGCATGCATCAGCAGATACTTGCCCTTTGGCATCCGGTGGAGTTCATTCCAGCCGAAGACCTGGTTGACAGGCAGCCAGCGGCGGTAACGCATGACCTTTTTGCGGGATGCCCCCTGTTTGTCATAGACGAAGTTGCTGATGACCAGGTCCACGGTCTTTGGACCACGGATCAGCTCCTCCAGCGTGCGCAGGATCTCGTCATATGAATTGCGGGAGACACGGTCGTCACTGTCCACCACTTTAAAATACAGGCCGGTGGCATGGGCCAGCCCGGTGTTGACAGCCTCACCATGTCCGCCGTTCTCCTGGTGGACAGCTTTGACGATCGTCGGGTATTTACTGGCATAGGCATCGGCGATTTCGCCTGTACGGTCTCTGGATCCATCATTGACAATGATGATCTCCACGTCCTCCCTGCCGGGGAGGAGAGAATTGATACATCTTTCCATATAGGCTTCTGAGTTGTAGCAGGGTACGGCAATACTCAAAAGTTTCATGAAGGGACCTCCTTGTAATAATTCCTGTATGCCTGAAATGCGGATGGTATGGCATAGGTGCCGCCGGCTTCCTGCCGGTCCGCGAATATCAGTCCGGGGGGATCTGTTTCGAATGAAGCGACGCGGATCCTGTAAGCGCTCATCCGCCACTCCAGATGGGAAAAAAGGTGCCTGGAATCGGGAAGACGCTCGATGAAAAGAGGGGCGAGCCCCTGCTGCCTCGTCCAGTCCAGAGCCTGCTCTGCACTGAGGGAGCCTTCCAGATTGACGGGTTCGTAAAGTCCCGCCAGCAATCCATGTACAGGTCTTTTGCGCAGCGCAGTGCGTCCGCCGTCCTGGATCAGCAGGATCGTCCGGTGCTGCACGGTCTGTCTCGTCCGGGCAAGCCGCAGCGGATACTGATCCTGACGCTGCTGCAGGTTTGCCTCACACATGCTGCCGAGCGGGCAGTCTCCGCAGGCAGGTGCATGACCGGGCACACAGACCAGCGCGCCGAGCTCCATCAGGGACTGATTGAATTCTCCCGGCCGGTCCGGAGGTATGACCTTCTCCAGCATGGCGGTTATTTCTTTTTTCGCAGAGGCTTTAAGGATATCCTGGGGATAACATATGAGCCTGGCGATGACACGCATCACATTTCCGTCAACGGCTGGCACGGGCTCCTGCCATGCAATGGAAGCGATGGCGCCTGCGGTATAATCTCCGATGCCTTTGAGCGTCAGGAGCTGAGCGCGGGTCCGCGGAAGCTCTCCGCCGAACTCATCCATCACCTGGATGGCCGCCTGCTGCATGTTGCGGACACGGCTGTAATAACCCAGACCCTCCCATAGCTTTTGGAGCCGGGGCAGCGGACAGACGGCAAGAGAAGCAGCGTCAGGCAGCTCGGAGACAAAACGTTCAAAATAAGGTATGACCGTGTCGACCCGGGTCTGCTGGAGCATGATCTCAGAGACCCAGATCCTGTACGGATCTTTGTTTTCACGCCAGGGAAGGCTGCGTTTGTGTGCGGAATACCATTCCAGCAGAGGGAAAACGATATTTTTAAGATCAGAACCATCCATGCAGTATCCCCTCCTACATTTTCCTGTCAGCGTTTCCTTGCAGCAGAAAACAACAGAATAGATAATAGCATAAATCCGGATAAATTACACCCTTTTCTCCTTGCTTTTTGAGGATTTCTTTTATACAATGTTACGAATACGAGGTTATGAAGGGAGTGCGCATGGACAGCCTGATTTTTGATGTTGATGGTACATTATGGGATTCTACGGAGCAGGTGGCCCGTTCCTGGAGTTTGCACCTGCGGGAGCAGGGCATTGAAAAAGAGCTTACCGGAGCTGTTTTAAAGCCTCTGTTCGGTATGCTCCTCGGAGATATCGCGGCAAATCTGTTTCCTGAGGCAGACGCTGGCTGGCGTCAGACGCTGATCGAGGGCTGCTGTGAGGCGGAAAATAAATATCTGCTGACTCATCCCGGGATCGTTTTTGAAGGAGTGGAAGAGATGCTGGAGCGCCTGTCCGGTCAGATGCCGCTCTTTATCGTGAGCAACTGCCAGGCCGGGTATGTGGAGAGCTTTCTGGAGAGTACCGGGCTGACGCCTTATTTTAAAGACCACCTGTGCCCGGGTGATACCGGCCTGGCCAAAGCCGGCAATCTGATCCGCATGAAGGAGCGCTGGTGCCTGAAAGACCCCTGGTACGTGGGGGACACCATGGGAGATTTCCGCGCGTGTGAGGAAGCCGGCGTGCCCTTTATCCATGCGGGGTATGGATTCGGCGAGGTGCCGCAGGCTTTATACAGGGTATCCTGTCCGCAGGAGGTCATCCGGCTTGCCGAAAAGCTTAAGAGTCATCCGTAAATTGATGAAACAACTTCCCGGTCTTTTTGTCTGACTGCACCCTGCAAAAAAATGCTTTATGAAATGAAATAAAGGGAAGCCTGTCGCTCAGGCTTCCCTTTAACTGTATATTATAGATCTTATTGTCTGCGCCCTTTTGCTGAACCGACCACAGCCAGCGCCTGCTCCTGAGGCACATCCTGCTGCGTATAGAAAAGCAGATAACCAAAGCAGGCCATCGCTGAACCCAGGCAGACATCGACAAAGGAGTGCTGCTTTAGGAACATGGTTGACAGAACGATCAGGACTGTCATGACCAGCGTTGCCTGCCGGAGCCTGACAAACCGGACCAGAGACGGACTGTTAAAAACTGCCATGCAGCATGCCAGTGAGTTGAATACGTGGATGCTCGGAAGGACATTGGTCGGCGTATCTGTGCTGTACAGCCAGCCAACGGCAGCCGTAAAAATATTATCTCTCGCAAAGGTATCAGGACGCAGATCCTGCATATTGGGATATGCATAGGATACAATGAGAAAGATCGTCATACCCATGATCAGGTTCGCTGTCAGGCGGTAGTACTCCGACTTGTCCGAACAACCGAAAACGAACCAGAGCATAGTTGCCGCTATAAACGGAAACCAGAGCATATAAGGTATGATAAACACCTCACAGAAAGGGATATAATCATCGATAAAGGTGTGTACTACATGATAAATGTAAACCTGCCGATCCTCAAGGAAACGGAACGCGGCCATATAAAAAATCATATATGTAAGTATGATCGTTCCGTGACGATATCTGCTGTAAATATCTTTTGCAACGCGAAACATAAAAGCTCCTTTACCGAAAATGATTAAATATGTTTCAATCCCAGATTATATCACAGCGCGGGAGTGTTGTGTAGATTATTTTTGTAAAGAAAACTGAAAAGTTTCGTGATTTTTTTATAACATTTTTACCAGAAGAAAGCCAGTTCCGGATATAGCAGGATTTCTTAAGTTATGGTATGATAAATGGCTGTAAGTCTGAGAGGAATACAGGGGAGGACTGCGGCATGCGCCTGTTCCGGCATATAGCTCATATTGAAAATGATTATACGGAAAAATTCGGCATCCCGCGCCAGAGCCAGGCGGTCCCGGAGCTTGTGTCCAGGATCGTTTTTGAACCGGAATACCGGGATCCTTCAGCGCTGCGCGGACTGGATGAGTTCAGCCATTTATGGCTGATCTGGGAGTTTTCGGCTTCTGTGAGAGAGGATTTTTCACCTACGGTCCGGCCTCCTAAGCTCGGAGGAAATGAGCGGGTCGGCGTTTTTGCCACACGGTCGCCTTTCCGGCCAAATCCCGTAGGTCTCTCATGTGTCCTGCTGGACAGGATAGAGCCTGATGAGGGACGCGGGATGACCCTGCTGGTGCGCGGCGCGGATCTGATGAACGGGACGCCGATCTATGACATCAAACCATATCTGCCTTATGCGGATGCCTGGCCGCAGGCCAGTGCGGGTTTTACGCAGAGGATCCGGGAAAAACCACTTACGGTTGTCTTTGACAGGTCGTGCCATACAGGAAGCCTTTCCGAGGAAAGGCTGAGGGTCCTTACAAGGCTTCTTTCACTGGATCCCAGGCCGGGCTACCAGGATGACCCGGATCGCGTGTACGGGCTCACGTTCGCCGGGATGAATATCCGGTTCACGGTAGCTGGAGATACATTGACTGTATTGTCCATCCAGGATCCTGAACGATAACCGGGAAGGAGCCTGAGACCGAACAGTTATGAATTTTTTTAGAGGAGAAAGGTGTTTTATGAGAAAAGTCGTCAAATTCGGAGGAAGTTCCCTGGCCGATGCGGCTCAGTTCAGGAAAGTCGCGGATATCATTCACAGTGATCCTGCCCGGCGCTTCGTCGTCGTGTCGGCTCCCGGCAAACGTTCTGACAAGGATACCAAGGTGACGGACATGCTTTATGACTGTTACCGCAGCGCCAAAGGGAGCGGCAAGATCCAGGACAAATTTGAAGCGATCATGGCCCGCTACCAGGAGATCCTCGATGGGCTGAATCTGGATCTGGACCTTTCGGATGAATTTGAGCAGATCAGGCGGAATTTTGAAGACGGCATCGGCGTGGAATATGCGGCATCCAGGGGGGAATACCTGAACGGCAGGATCATGGCGGCTCTTCTGGAATGGCCTTTTGTGGATGCGGCTCAGATCATCCGTTTTCATGAGGATGGAACACTGGACAGTGAAACGACCAACCGTCTGACCGGAGAGGCTCTGGGAGAACTGGAGCATGCGGTCATCCCCGGCTTTTACGGCGCTCAGGAGGATGGGACGGTGCGGACCTTCTCCAGAGGAGGATCGGATATCACAGGTTCTCTGGCGGCCCGGGCGATCATGGCGGACCTTTATGAGAACTGGACAGATGTTTCCGGCATGCTGGTGACGGATCCGAGGATCGTCAAGAATCCGGAGGTGATCGAGACCGTCACATACAGAGAACTCCGTGAGCTTTCCTATATGGGCGCCACCGTGCTTCATGAGGACGCCATTTTCCCCGTGCGCAGAGAGGGCATTCCCATCAATATCCGAAACACCAACCGTCCTGAGGATAAGGGAACCTTTATCGTGGAGAGTACATGTCGGCGTCCTCCGTATACGATCACCGGCATAGCCGGCAAAAAAGGCTTCTGCTCCATAAACATCGAGAAATCCATGATGAACGGCGAAATCGGCTTTGGTCGCCGCGTGCTGCAGGTATTTGAGGACCAGGGGATCAGTTTTGAGCATACGCCTTCCGGGATCGATACCTTTACCGTCATTGTCCACCAGAGTGAATTCGAGGACAAGGAACAGCAGGTGATCGCCGGCCTGCATCGGCTGGTTCACCCGGACGTGGTGGAGATGGAGTCTGACCTGGCGCTGATCGCAGTGGTAGGCAGAGGGATGCGTTCCAACCGTGGTACAGCCGGCAGGATCTTTTCCGCTCTGGCTCATGCCAATGTCAATGTCCGTATGATCGACCAGGGTTCCAGTGAACTCAACATCATCATCGGTGTGGACAACAGGGACTTTGAGACAGCCATACAGGCGATCTATGACATCTTTGTCCTGACCCGGATCTGAAAATGGATTACAGGATCTCTGTGCGTGCCCTGGTTGAATTTATCCTGCGCTCCGGCGATATAGAACGCGGCAGAGGGGCTGTGGATCCGCAGGCCATGCAGAAGGGCAGCAGGCTCCACCGGCAGCTCCAGGCCGGAATGGGCGGGACCTATCGGGCAGAAGTATCCCTTAAACAGGACATCACATATGACAACCTTACCCTGCGCGTCGAGGGGCGGGCAGACGGGATCTACGAAGAGGATGGGCTTGTCTGGATCGATGAGATCAAAGGTGTACGAAAAAACGTACACACGATGGACGCCCCTGAGACGCTACATCTGGCCCAGGCCAAATGCTATGCCCTGTTTATGGCACAGCAGCAGGGACTGGACAGGGTAGGGATCCGGATGAGCTATGTGCATCTGGATACGGAGGAGATCCGGTATTTTCATTCGGTTCACGAAACCCAGACACTTAAGACCTGGTTTGAGGAAGTGGCCGGGAAATATCATCAGTGGCTGTCGTTTCAGCTGTCATGGCGCCGCCTGAGAGATGCCTCCATGGAGAAACTGGATTTCCCCTTTACTTACCGTGAGGGGCAGAAGGATCTGGTAAAGAGTGTCTGGCATACGATCGCGACAGGAGGCCTTCTTTTCGCCCAGGCGCCTACCGGGACCGGAAAGACCATGTCGGCCGTATTCCCTGCCGTACGCGCAGTGGGCGGCGGTTATGGAGAGTCCGTGTTTTATCTGACCGCCAAGACCAGCGCGCGCACGGTCGCCGGTGAAGCGGTCCGGATCCTGAGGGACAGGGGCCTCAGATGGAAAACGGTGACGCTGACCGCCAGGGAAAAGCTCTGCCTGGCAGAAGAGCCGGTATGTGATCCGGTTCTGTGTCCCTATGCAAAGGGACATTACGACAGGATCAATGAAGCCGTTTATACGCTCTGGACCCAGGAGGACTGCTTTGACAGGGAAAACATCCTGGATGCGGCACAGCGTTTCATGGTCTGTCCCTTTGAGCTGAGCCTGGATCTGGCCCTCTGGATGGACATGGTGATCTGTGACTATAATTATGTGTTTGACCCGGATGTCTGCCTGAAGCGTTTCTTTGGGGAGGGCGTCCAGGCTGCGTATATATTCCTGATCGATGAGGCGCACAACCTGGTGGACAGAGCGAGAGACATGTACAGTGCCTGGCTGTGCCGGGAGGATGTGATGCAGGCGCGCCGACAGGTCAAGGATCTTTTTCCCGGGCTGGGCAGGAGCCTTGGCCGGCTGTCCAGACAGCTTCTGGCCATCAGCAGAGAGTGTGAGGCGGACGGATCCCCGGGAAGTGCGGGTGGATACTGGAAAGTCCTCAAGGATACAGGCCTGCTCCCGGTCACTCTGGCCCAGGTCCGGGGCAGTATGGAAGAGCTCCTGGAGGATCCGGCAGCGGCCGGAACAGCCCGCGAGGTGCTGGATTTTTATTTCCAGCTGCGTACCTTCTGCAGGGTACTGGATCAGCTGGATGAGCACTATGTCATGTACGGCGCGTCGGAGGAGGACGGATGCTTCCGCCTGCGGCTCTCCTGTGTGGAGCCTGCCGTGCTGCTGGATGAGAGGCTGGACAAAGGAAAAGCGGCCGTCTTTTTCTCCGCTTCCTTTCACCCTTTGTCTTATTACAGGACACTTCTTACGGCAAAGAGCCAGGCATATGGCCTGCGGCTTTCCTCACCCTTTCCCAGGGAGAGGCGACTGCTGCTGATGGGAACGGATGTGAGCACCAGGTATCGCAGCAGAGGACCTGCCGCTTACCGCAGGATCGCCGAATATATATGTACGGCTGCCCGGGCCAGAGAGGGCAACTATCTGATCTTTTTTCCCTCCTACCAGCTGCTGCGGGAGGTGGAGGCCGTATGCCGCCAGATGTGGGGTGCTGCGCCGGTCCGATGGCTCATCCAGGAGCCGGGAATGAAAGAGGAAGAAAAGGATCTTTTCCTGAAGGAATACGATCAGACACAGGGTACCTTGATCGGCATGGCTGTCCTGGGCGGCGTTTTTTCGGAGGGGATCGACCTGACCGGAGAAAAACTGATCGGAGCCGTGATCGTGGGGACCGGCCTGCCGGGACTGGATATCCGCAGGGAGGTGCTCAGGGATTACTATAACCGGAAAGGTATGGACGGGTTTGCACAGGCATACCGGATCCCGGGGATGAACAAGGTCCTCCAGGCGGCGGGGCGTGTGATCCGGACCAGACAGGACCGGGGCGTGGTGCTGCTGCTGGATGAACGCTTCCGGGAAGAGACTGCAGGTCCTCTCTTTCCGGCAGATATGGGGGATATACGTGCATGTACCATCCGGACTGTCGGGAAAATGCTGCATGACTTCTGGAATGATGAGGGTGAGTCATGATGGAAATGAGCGGTATGAGAAATACAGCTTTGGACAGACACCGCTGTCTTAAGCTGCATCTGCATATAATATTGTTTCTTGTATGCCTGTTCTTCGGCCCCACGTGGACCGTGCCTGCGTCAGAGCCGGCCGGCATGACGGCTCTGCATGATGCGCTCAGGACATATCTGGATGAACTGCCTGGCAGCTGGTCTGTATATGTAAAAAATCTGAACACAGACGAGCTGTTTTCCCTTAATAATGACAGATCCTTTTCAGCCGCGAGCCTGATCAAGCCCTTTGCGATGGAGGTCGTCTGTACGCACAGGGAAGAGGTCCTCTCCCGCATGGCCGCCCGTGAATGGCTGGAGCCGGACGATCCTGCCCTTGCCGGGGAACTGGAGATGCTCCTGGAAAATATGATCACGTATTCGGACAATGACGCCTTTAATGAACTGGTCTGCCTGCTGTCCGATACCGGTGATTTTATGGACGGAGCCGGGGTCATGAATGATGAGCTCCAGAAACTGGGATACAAAAGCACCAGCGTAGATCATACGCTGGCGCCCTCGTACTTTGAACCGGAGGGGACGGGGGACAACATGACCTGTGCCTCGGACTGCGGGTGGCTGCTGGAAAAAGTGTGCGGCGGCACCTTCGTCGATGAACAGGTATCGGAGGAAATGATGGAACTGCTGCGCATGCAGGATACCCGCACAAAGATCCCTGCCGGCCTGCCCGCATACGCACAGTGCGCAAACAAAACCGGAGAGACCAGCACGGTCCAGCACGATATGGCTGTGATCCGGGGCAGGACAGCCTGGTATGTCCTTTGTGTGCTTTCCGGAGACTGCCCGGAGGAGGAAGCTGTGGATCAGATCCGCGAGATCGCGGGTCTGACCTTTACATATCTGGATACAGATGAGTATACCAGAGGATCTTAATACATGGAATACTTTGCTTTCAAGTACATAGAGCCTCTGCATATAACGCGCGGGAAACAAAGTACAATATAACCACACAGGGACGGTTATAAAGGAGGTATGATCAATGATGAGGATCGGTACCGGCTATGATGTCCACCGTCTGACAGCGGACAGACCGCTGATCCTGGGCGGAGTCCGGATTCCCTGGGAATATGGACTCCTGGGACATTCGGACGCGGATGTGCTGCTCCACGCGATCATGGATGCGCTGCTTGGCGCGGCGGGACTGGGCGATATCGGCCGCCATTTCCCGGACACGGATCCGGCTTACGAGGGGATCTCCAGTCTGCTTTTGCTGGAACGGACGGCGGAGCTGCTGAGGCAGGAGGGATATGGGATCGGCAACGTAGATGCCACGATCGTGGCCCAGCGCCCGAAAGTTGGTCCCCATATTCCGCAGATGCGCAGAAACATAGCTGAGGCGCTGGGTACGGAAGAAAGCCGGATCAATATCAAGGCGACGACAGAAGAGGGACTTGGATTTACCGGGCGCGGAGAGGGGATGGCCGCTCAGGCTGTCTGTCTGCTGAAACAGGATGAATGAAGACTGAGCCGCAGCCTGTAACTGTGAAGGAGCTTGTGACGGAACAGTTACCGCAGCCTTAGATGAGGAGGAAAGACAAGATGAAGATTTATAATACTCTGACAAAGCGCAAGGAGGAGTTTGTCCCGCTGGAAGAGGGCAAGGTCAGGATGTATGTCTGCGGACCTACGGTCTATAACCTGATCCACATTGGTAATGCACGTCCCATGATCGTGTTCGATACCGTCCGCCGTTATTTTACCTATAAAGGGTATGATGTGAATTATGTTTCCAATTTTACGGATGTGGATGACAAGATCATAAAGAAAGCGATCGAAGAGGGCGTTTCCGCGGATGAGATTTCCACCCGCTATATTGCCGAGTGCAAAAAAGACATGGAAGGGATGAATGTACAGCCCGCCACTGTCCACCCGCTGGCGACACAGGAGATCGGCGGTATGATCGAAATGATACAGACGCTGATCGACAAGGGGTTTGCCTATCCCGCACCTGACGGAACGGTTTATTTCCGCGTCAGCCGCTTCCCGGAATACGGGAAGCTGTCCCACAAGAATCTGGAGGATCTTCAGTCCGGCTTCCGCGCGATCATGGTCTCCGGAGAGGAACAGAAAGAGGATCCCGCTGATTTTGTACTCTGGAAGCCCAAAAAAGAAGGGGAACCCTACTGGGATTCTCCCTGGTGCCAGGGGAGACCGGGATGGCATATCGAGTGCTCCGTCATGGCAAAGAAATATCTGGGCGAGGAGATCGATATCCATGCAGGCGGAGAGGATCTGATCTTCCCCCATCATGAGAATGAGATCGCCCAGAGCGAGTGCTGCAACGGCAGGATGTTTGCCCGTTACTGGATGCATAATGCCTTTCTGAATATTGACAACCGCAAGATGTCCAAATCACTGGGCAACTTCCACACTGTCCGGGAGATCAGCGAACAATATGACCTCCAGGTGCTTCGCTTCTTTATGCTGAGCGCCCATTATCGCAGTCCGCTCAATTTCAGCGCTCCGCTCATGGAGTCCGCCCGGACATCCCTGGAGAGGATCGTTGAAGCGGCAGACCGGCTCAAGGACAGGGCCGCCGGACAGGAGACGCAGCTCCTGGATTCGGAAAAAGCTCTGCTGGAGGAAGCGGCGCGGTTTACGGCTGATTTTGAAGCGGCCATGGACGACGACTTCAATACAGCCGATGCACTGGCTGCCGTATTTGAACTGGTCAAATTTTCCAACACCCACGCCGGCGACGGCTGCAGCGCGGCCTTTGCCGGGGCGCTGCTGGATCAGCTTACCATGCTGACACAGATCCTTGGTCTTAAAGTGTCCAGGGAGGAACAGATCCTGGACGAGGAGATCGAAGACCTGATCGCGCAGCGGCAGGCAGCGCGTAAGGCCAAAGATTTTGCCCGCGCCGATGAGATCCGTCAGGAGCTGCTGGAAAAAGGCATTGCGCTCAAGGATACCAGGGAAGGTGTGAAATGGCAGCGGATTTAATGCACCTTTCCGCGTTCTTCGGCCTTCCGGATCAGGATATACGGACTGTCTCTCCGCTGACGCTGGCTTATGTCGGCGACGCGGTCTATGAGATGGTGATCCGGTCGATCCTGGTCGGCAGGGGAAACTGTCCCGTTTCCAGGCTTCACAGAGAGGCAACGCATCTGGTCCGGGCCGGAGCCCAGGCGCAGATGCTGCGTACTCTGGAGCCGCTGCTGACGCCGGAGGAGGCGTCCGTCAGCCGCAGAGGCCGCAATGCGCACTCACCAACGATGGCAAAGAATGCGACTGTCGCAGAATACCGCCACGCCACAGGCTTTGAAGCGCTGATCGGATATCTGTATCTGACAGGGCAGACGGAACGCATGCTCACACTGATCAAGGCAGGCCTCCCGGAGGGGATCCTGCAGAAGGAAGCCATAAATAAATGAAGAGTAATAATATCGAAGGGAAAAATGCGGTCCTTGAAGCGCTCCGCGCCGATGTGCCTCTGGAAAAGCTCTATGTGCTGCCAGCCGGGGAGGACAGCTCACTGGGGCAGATCGTGAAGGCAGCGCGGAAAAAAGACATTTTTATAAAAGAAATCTCAAGGGAGCGCCTGGATCAGATGAGCTTTACCCATGCCCATCAAGGCGTCATCGCGGTGGCGGCTGCCGCGGACTATACCGATGTCAGTCAGATCCTGCAGGCCGCACGCGAAAAAGGAGAAGCACCCTTTCTCATCCTGCTCGATGAGATTGAAGATCCCCATAATCTCGGCGCTGTGATCCGTACGGCCAATCTGGCCGGAGCCCATGGTGTGATCATTCCCAAAAACCGCAGCGCAGGACTGACGGCAACCGTGGCAAAGACATCTGCCGGCGCCGTCTTTCATACGCCGGTGGCCCGTGTGACCAATATGGCCAAGACCATAGAGGAGCTCAAAAAAGAAGGGATCTGGTTTGTCTGCGCGGATATGGGCGGCACGCTGGTCTATGACCTGGATCTGACCGGCCCCATCGGCCTGGTGATCGGAAATGAGGGAAAAGGAGTCAGCCGGCTGGTGCGTGAGAAATGTGATTATACAGCCGCCCTTCCCATGAAGGGGGATATTGATTCCCTTAATGCATCCGTTGCGGCAGGCGTGATGGCCTATGAGATCGTCAGACAGCGTCTCCTGAAAGCCTGAGGCGGGGAGTAAGAGAACAGATGCACCAATATGAGCAATACAGTGATGAGGAACTCATCTGCCGTTACCGTCAGGGGGAAAAGGGCGTTTCCGATTATCTGATGGATAAATATAAAGGCCTGGTCCGCCAGCGGGCCAGAACCATGTACCTGATCGGCGCGGAGCCGGATGACCTGATACAGGAGGGCATGATCGGTCTGTTCAAAGCCGTCCGGGATTATCAGCCCGGACGGGAGGCGTCTTTTGTGACCTTTGCCCGGATATGCATAGACCGTCAGATCTATAATGCCGTACAGAATTCCAACCGGAAAAAGAACATGCCGCTTAACACATATATCTCCCTCAGCCAGGAGGACAGCGCGCCGCTGCTGGATCATGCCTCCGGACAGAACCCGGAGTCGATCATCATAGGCCGGGAGAACGCCAGGGATCTGAAAGAGGAGATAAGCTCCCGGCTGAGCAGGATGGAGCAGCAGGTCTTTTCCTGCTTCCTGGAGGGAGAGGATTATATAAGCATTGCGGAAAGACTGGGTAAAACACCCAAGTCGATCGACAACGCGCTCCAGCGGATCCGCAAAAAGATCCGGGAACTGATGTAAACCCGCGGGGATGAGCCTCTGGTAAACCTGTTCAGTTACAAGCTCTTGATTTATTTAAGTCTGGCATAATTCTTAAAGAGTGCGATTCCGCCTACACGTTTGTTTTTGTCAAAATAGAATCTCAGCGTGTAACTGGAATAATTATAATCGATGTATGATTTAAGCTTGCGCAGCTCCACCATGTTGTAGGTATCTCCGTTGTTGCGCATCACCGTATACAGTCTGTCCGAGGCGACTGAAAGTGTCCGGGCTTTTGCCTTACCGTAAGCAGCCTTGACCAGCGTCATGTGATTGCCCGGAAAGATCCCGCGGTAGGTGGACAGAAAGCTCCGCAGGTAATCCGCGTCGTCTCCGCCGGCAAAAATATAAAAGCTGGCTGTATCATAAGCGGCATTTTTGTCAACAAAGGAAAGCGTGGATGTGCTGTACTGGTCGCTGACTCCTTCACCCTTCACAACAAGATCATTTTTCTGCATGGCAGCCGGAAATACCTGTACGGTGCAGGTGCCCTTCCAGGAGCCGACCTTGGCTGTGATCCGGGCCGTCCCGGTCCTTCTGGCCTTTACGACGCCCTTGCTGCTGACGAGGGCGATGCTTTTGGAAGTAGTGGCCCATTTAACCTTTTTCTTGCCGACGCCCTTGGCTTTGAGCGTAAAGCTCTGGCCGACGGCGAGGCTGACTTTTGTTTTGGAAAGCTTAGGCGCCGCCGAAACCGGCACAGCCAGCAGCATGACAGCCAGCAGGGCGACGAAAGCGAGCAGGCGCGGGAGACGTGCTCTACGGGAATCGTTTTGATTGATGTTTTGTGACATATCTAATCCTCCGTATATTCTAATATTTATATTGTAACTATACAGTTGCCTTTACATTCTTTATTATAACGTAAAATGTTGAAAATGTGAAGAGTCAAGGGGGCGAGTCTGATGGGGTCAGGCCCTCCAAACATTCTGTGAACAGCGTTCATGGGTGAGTCAGGGGGCGGGTTCAATGAGTCAGAGGGGACAGGTTCCTTGACTC
>JAFWDX010000165.1 GCA_017515945.1 Blautia sp.
CTTTGTTCCGGGGGCCAGACCCCATTTTAATTCCCGGAAGAACTGCCGCCGGAAGAGCCGGAGGACGCATTCGCCCTGTCTCGCATCATGTGCTGGAGTGTCACCAGGATTGCGATCACATACTGTTCATGCTCCGGCTGGTAGATATCTATACAATACTTATCGTGCAGAGAGAACATCTTCTGTCCGATCACGGCGATGATCTCTCCGGTTTCATCAAACAGTTCGAAATTAAGCCCTGCAATATTCCCCTGCAGCCGCCAGCCCAGGCCTTCGATATTTGTGATATCCTTGATCAGGTGAAACAGTTCATTTGACAGTTCAAAGCTGTTTCCGTCGGCCATCGTGACAAAGTGCCGTTCATGGAAAGAGAAAAGCTTTCTCTCTATATGAGCCACATGTCTGCCGGCTGAGTCGGTCACATCCGTTTTGTCATGCAGAGAAGGAAATTTGGTGTTTGCTTCATATACAACCTGTTCATAAGCATCCGTGATGTCGATATGATGATGCAGCGTTAATACCTTTGTCGTCGTAAACAAAGAGCGTGCAGGTTCGCCGAAGCGCTCCACATTATTGACATTGGCTTCCTCGCCGGCCTCGCGATAGCGGTGATATTTTGAAAAGACACCCATGATAGTCCTCCTTATTTATAAACGTCAGTTTTCATGTCGTTTATGACTGTCACACCGGGGAATGCAACGAGTCAATTTGATACCTGATCCAGGACAGGCAGCTCAAATCCTAGTCCTGGATCAACAGCTCCAATGTTTCAAACAGTTGATCGGGATCCACCGGTTTGCTCAGATGCGCGTTCATCCCCGCCTGCAGGGAACGCTGTACATCTTCGTCAAAGGCATTGGCCGTCAGCGCGATGATTGGGATCGTTCCCGCATCAGGTCTGTCGAGTGCGCGGATCGCTTTTGTCGCCTCCAGGCCGTCCATGACAGGCATCCGTATGTCCATCAGAATCGCGGCGTATGTGCCCTCCGCGCTCTGCGCGAACATATCCACCGCGATCTGTCCGTTCTGCGCGTGATCCGCCTCCACGTCCCTCAGCTCCAGCACATCCATCATGATCTCCGCATTGATGGTCACATCCTCTGCCAGCAGGACCCGTCTTCCTGTCAGATCCGCCCTGTGGGCAACCTTGCGGGTCATGTTTTTCCTGCGGATTGCCTCGGTGAATTCATCGAGCACGCCGGACGCAAACAACGGTTTCGCGATAAAGCTGTCCACACCGGCTTCGATAGCCTTGTCTTTTACGTCATCCCACCCGTAGGCGGTCAGGATAATGATCGTGGATTCATCCGCGAACTGCTCCCTGATCATACGGGTGACATCCACACCGTCCTGTTCGGGCATTTTCAGATCCACCAGGATCAGATTGTACGCTGCTCTCCTGGCATGGGCCAGCCGGAGTATCTCCATCGCCTGCAGGCCGCTAAGGCATGATTCCGAAACGATTCCCACCTCATCCAGTACCAGCTTCGCATGCTCGCATGCCACAGGATCATCATCGATCACAAGCACGCGCAGATCCTGCGGCCTGATCTCCTCGCTGTTATGGTATGTCTTGTCGGAGACACGCAGCGTCACGGTCACAGTAAAGGTTGACCCCACTCCCTTCTCGCTCTCAACGGTGATCGTACCGTTCATCATGTCCACAAGGTTCTTCGTTATGGCCATGCCAAGTCCTGTACTGCCATATTTATTGGCTTTATTCTCGTCTTCCTGTGAGAACGGCTCAAAAATCCTGGGAAGGTAGTCCTTGTCCATCCCGATCCCGTTGTCCTTCATAATAAAGCGCATCGTCACCTGTTCTTCAAATCTGGTGACAGGCTCTACAATAAAGGAGATCGTTCCTCCCTCCGGCGTAAACTTCACGGCATTACCCAGAATATTGATGATGACTTCTTTGAGCTTCATGTTATCGCCATAGTAATAGTCGTTGACCTTACCGGTGATATGGCATTCGTAGTCAAGGCCTTTTTCCTGGCACTGACCGTTGATCATGGTATTGATCTGCTCCAGCATCTCCCTCAATGAAAACTCTTCATTTTTAAGGGTCATCCGGCCGCTTTCTATACGGCTCATGTCGAGAATAGCGTTGATCAGCGAGAGCAGATGCTTTGCACTTTCTCCGATCTTCTCCAGCCTGTCTCTGGTCAGTTCAGGCAGATCCGGATCCTTGAGGGCGATGGTATCCAGGCCGATGATCGCGTTCATGGGAGTGCGGATCTCATGACTCATGGAGGAGAGGAAGGATGTTTTTGCGGCATTGGCCTGCTCAGCCTGTGTCAACGCCGTTTTGAGCGTCTCCTGCTGCTCGGCCAATGTGCGCTCCATGTCCTTGCGCTGGGTGATATCCACAAAAATACCGATATAGGTGATTGGCGTACCGTCAGATCGGCGTGTCAGCTGTCCCATGGCATGGAACCAGCGCCAGCCCTTGTTCTTCGTCTTCAGGCGATACTCCACATCGTATACCGTCTGACCGGTATAGTCATTGATCGCTTCATTGAAGCTGTTCATCACACGCTCTCTGTCATCCTCATGCAGCAGTGCAGACCAGGATGAGAATTCATTCGGAAAATCATCCTGACCTGTGTAACCGAGCATCTTGCGGAATGTTTCCGACCATGTAACCCCGGAGAGCTGTCCCTGCTCATCAAAATCCATATACCAGGGTCCTGAATTAAGCATATCGTGCATCACTGTCAGGGATTCATTCTGCCGCTCCTGTTCCAGGAGCTGATCCTGAAGCTTCAGACGGGTCTCCAGTTCCTGACGCTTGACCTTATTTTCTGCTTCCGCCGTTTCCTTCTCAAGCATCAGCATGCTGTTCCTGCGATTCTGATAAATGATCACGAGGAAAACACCGAGCATGATGGCTGCCGTAAGCAGACTCTGGATCAGGCTGCGTGTGACAATACCCTGGGTGACCTGGTTGATCTGGTCAGCGATCAGGCTTTCCCTGATCAGATAAGTCAGCATCCAGTCTGTCCCATTTACGGGAAAATAATAAAGTGACTCATCGATCCCGTCATAATTAAAGGTGACCACACCATCACTGCCTGCCGAAAAGTCTCCCATGACCTGTTCAAAGGAGTATCTGTCTGCAAACGAAGCCTTTCGCAGCGCATCCAGCAGATTTTCATCGGCGGACAGTCCCCCAAGCACCACATTGGTAAGTGAAATACCATTTCTGGTATACAGGTTGCAGAAAGTCGCTCCGTTGGCGTCCGTCTGAAGGGACAGTCCATCAAGCAGTACATTCATATCGATTTCCATAAAGCAGCATGCCAAATACTGTCCATTAAACAGGATGTGTTCGATAGGAACGGCGATCACAACCTTTTTATCTTCACTGTGAATATCCTTGATAGATACCTCCGGGCCAGAAATCGTTCTGTAATCAAAGCTGTACTCCGTTATATTCGTCAACGTACCCAGAGAAGTGTAGATCAACCCCTCCAGATCCACGAATGCGAATTTTTCCACTTTATACAGCTTCTTCATTTTAGCCTGGAACGCCTGCAGATGTTCCATGTCGGAGAGATCTTCTTCCGTCAGCAATTCAAGGGCATCATAAATGTTTTCGATACTGTTGCGCAGATTTGATGATACGACCTGCTCACGGCGCCCCGCCAGTTCTCGCAGGTAAAAATTGCTGACAGACTGCACGGCCGTTTCAGTACCGCGCCGGGCACTCAGACCGGTCATCCATGTAGTCAGAACAAGGACCAGCATGATTATCACGGCGCTTATGGCCACGATTTTCAGCGTGTTGAATCGCTGTTTTCTGCTCTCCATCTTTTCACCCTTCTGAAAATAATTCCCTTCAACTGCTCACGCAAATACATTACTGGGCAAATCTTTGATTCCGCGTATTTAGAGCCTCTGCATATAACGTGCGGAAAACAAAATACATTTTTCAGTTATTTGTGCGTGAAAGTATAATACCTTAAGAGGCATCATTTTCCCTTGTATAGTGCTCCACGATCTCCTTCTGGATGGCTGCCGGATAAAGCAGGACAGGATACACTGTACCGGTTTTGGATGTCTTTTCCACAACCGTGATCCCCTTTTCGGCTCCGGTCTGTGTCTGTACCTGATATACCCGGCCGTCCACCTGCTTCTCCTGCACATAGCCCATATCTGTCAGCACTTTGAAGATGTCTGTTCCAAAGATATGCTTAACATTGTCGCCCGTTGTGATCCTGTTCAGTTCATCCTTGATCTCACTCATGTGGCATAGGTCGCGATATTCAAATCCGTCTCCGTCTCCCGGATTGAGATAGAACGGCACTTTGAGCTTTTTTTCCTTTTTCGCCGGCCTGTCCTTCATCTGCACGGCCGGTTCTTCATCCCGGATGCTGGTGACGCTATCCGGGTGTTCTTCCAGGAAAGCCGCGATGGCTTCTATAAATCTTTCTCCATATTTCTCATACTTTGCCGTACCCACACCGGACACATTCAGCATCTGGGTTTTATTCTGCGGAACTCTGGCGCTCATGTCAATGAGTGTTTTATCGCTGAATATGATATAAGGCGGCAGGGCCTCTTCCCTGGCGATCGTCATCCGCAGCTGGCGGAGCGTCTCAAACAGCGTATAGCCGGATCTCGTAAGGGCGTCTGTGCTTTTTCTGACACGTCTGGACTCTTTGCTCTCTGCTTCTCTTTCTTTCACAGTCCGAATCATCACGCGTGTCTCCGGATTTTTCAGCGGAGCTATATTTCCCAGACGAATCACACTGTACTTGTCAGCCGTCTGGAAGAGATATCCGTCCAGGATCATCTGGCTGATCAGCGCGCGCAGTTCGTCCTCCGAATGATCCTTCAGGCTCCCATATGTCCTGTATTCGGTCGTTCGGGCCTCTTTCAGTCTCGCCCGGTTCGCCCCGAGGAGGGTTCCCAGGACTATGTTCAGGCCGAATCTGCCTTTCGTCTCAAATACACAGTTGATGACCTGCCTGGCCTCAGCCGTCATGTCCATCTCCGTATAGTCGCGCAGACAGTTGGCGCAGGTCCCGCAGGGCTCCTGGCGCTTTTCTCCGAAGTATCCCAGGATATAATTTCTCAGACAGCCAGAGGTTTTGCAGTATCCTTCCATGATCTGCAGTCTTTTTGCGTCACGCTGCCGGATCAGTTCGGCATCCTCGAATGAAAGATCCGTAAAATCTTTATGTTCGAGCAGAAACTTGTTGATCATGATATCCTGAGCGGAAAACAGCAGGATGCACTGTGAGGGTTCACCGTCACGGCCCGCGCGGCCTGCCTCCTGATAATAGTTCTCCATGCTCTGGGGCATATTATAATGAATGACAAAACGAACATTTGATTTATCGATCCCCATGCCGAAGGCGTTTGTCGCCACGATCACCGGGGAACGGTCGTAGATAAAATCATCCTGGCTTTCTTTTCTGTCTTTATTGGTCATCCCTGCATGATACCTGGCAGCAGACACGCCCTCATCCATGAGGAGGTCGAACAGGGAATCGACATTCTTTCTGGTCGCGCAGTAAATGATCCCGCTTTCATCCGGATGCTTTTTAAGATAATCCAGTACAAATGCATCCTTATTTTTGATCGTCTGTACATCAAAGTACAGATTTTCCCGGTCAAAGCCTGTCACGACAGTTTCGGGCGTCCGAAGCTTCAGCACACAGGAAATATCCGTCTTGACCTCCTCCGTGGCCGTGGCAGTGAATGCGCTGACGATGGGACGCTCTCGCAGGCAGTCTATGAAGCTCACGATCTTAAGATAGCTCGGTCTGAAGTCCTGCCCCCACTGGGAGATACAATGCGCCTCATCGACCGTCACCATCGAAATCCCGATACGGCTGGCAAAGTCCAGGAAATCATAGCTCTCCAGGCGCTCCGGAGCGACATACAGAATCTTGAACGCGCCGTCCAGAGTCCTGTCATATACCATTGAGATCTGGCGCTCTGTCAGAGAAGAATTAATATACCCGGCATGGATCCCCGCATCATTCAACGCCTTAACCTGATCCTGCATAAGGGAAATAAGCGGAGATATGACGATCGTGATCCCCGGCAGGATCAGAGCCGGAACCTGATAGCAGATGGACTTTCCCGAGCCTGTCGGCATAATTGCCAGGACATCCCTGCCCGAGAGGATCGCGTCGATGATTGTCTCCTGGCCGGGTTTGTATGAATCATATCCGAAATAATTCTTTAATGTTTCTTTTGCATTCATTCGTATAGTTTATGAGTGTCCTTTCATAGCCAAAAGACGCTGTCTGAGCAGCTCATACCGCTGCTTCTTTTCCTCCTTTCTGAAGTGGATCTCCCGGAACTGCTCCGGGCAGTTTTCATAATTCAGCTTTCGGTCGCCGAACTGCTCGCTGGTCAAATCAAATACGCAGTCGCCGACCACATTAAAGCAGTGGTAATTCCCGTCATCCAGCGGCACGCCATATACCTTGCCGCCGTACAGGTCCTGCATGAGAAAAGCTGTGATGGAGCACTGGCCCAACGTCCTGTTCTCCGGGGTCCAGTTATCCCTCATCCTGGGCGCACAGGTCTGCGCGCACCAGGCATCAGTGAGCAGATCATAGTAGTCACGCGGAGTCAGTCCATGGGAATCGGTGACATCGGCTGTCTGCCAGCCATAGAATCTGTATCTGCACATGCTATTATTCCTCGTCAGTTTGTGTTGTAGCAATATTTTTCACGTTTGAATTATATTGTAGCATATTATGCAGGCGGGAACAATTAAATAATGAGTCAGGGGGACAGGTTCCCTGACTCACTTTTGTGTATGCGTCGCGGGATGAGTCAGAGGAGTGAGTCAGGGAACCTGTCCCTCTGACTCAGGATATTACCCAGCCCGGCGTCCGGTTATTCGAAGGCACTTCCGGTTATACCGTGAATAGTTACCCTTCTTCGGAGTTCACATTTTGTTTATCTTTCATTCATGATTTGTTTGGAAGGCCAGACCTCATTTATGTTGAGGGACAAGCCACGTTTATGCTATCATATAAGATATCGTATCAGTATCAAACCAAATAAAAAGGAGGCACACAATGCTGATGAAATTACTTACCGTAATTGATGACGTAATGTATTACCCCATTCTGATCATAGTCATGGCGATCGCCGGGCTGTATTTCACGGTCCGAACCAGATTTGTCCAGATCCGGCTCCTGGGAGAATCATGCCGGCTGATCATGGAGAAGCCGGCCGACAAGCAGCATGTATCCTCTTTTCAGGCCCTGATGGTGTCTACCGCCTCCCGTGTCGGTACTGGCAATATCGTCGGCGTCTCCACAGCTATCTGTCTGGGCGGCCCAGGCGCGGTTTTCTGGATGTGGCTCATGTGCATCATAGGTGCTTCTTCGGCTTTCGTGGAGAGTACCCTGGCCCAGATCTACAAAAGGAAAGAAAAGGACGGCAGCTGCTACGGCGGACCGGCGTATTATATCGAACAGGCCCTGCATGCGCCATGGCTTTCCATCCTTTTCTGCATCTGCCTGATCGCCACCTACGCAGTAGGCTTTAATCTCCTGTGCTCCTATAATCTGCAGTCCACCTTTGCCGCTTACAGCTTTTATGATAAGACAAAAACTCCCATCATCATCGGACTTATCCTCGCTGTCCTCGTCGGTTATTGCCTGATGGGCGGAGGTAAAAAGATCGTCCGGCTGACTGAGGTGGTGGTTCCGTTCATGGGACTTTTCTACGTGGCAATTTCCCTGATCGTCATTCTGGTGCATGTGGGCAACATCCCCTCCATGTTTGTGACGATCTTTAAGGACGCCTTCAACTTCAAAGCGATCTTTGGCGGCATGTCCGGCTCCTGCCTCATCTACGGTGTCAAACGTGGCCTTTATTCAAACGAAGCCGGTGTGGGTTCTGCACCGAACGCATCCGCGTCTGCCGTCGTCACCCATCCTGTCAAGCAGGGTCTGGTCCAGACGGTATCCGTCTACATTGACACCATGCTTCTGTGTACGGCAACGGCGCTCATGTGCCTGAGCTCAGGGGTTGAGATCTCAAACGAAGTCAATGGAACACCTTATGTGCAGAATGCTCTTTCCACCGTTTTCGGCTCACTCGGACCCCTGTTCATCACGATCGCAATGATCCTCTTTGCCTTTACCACGCTGCTGGGAAATCTCTACTATGTAGACAATGCCCTGATCTACATGAACGGAAAGAAACGACCCGGGAATCTTTTCATGAAGGTATTTTATATCGTCTGCGTCCTTGTCATCTTCTTTGGCGCGGTCATTCCGATGGACGCCGCCTGGGCCTCGGCTGACATCACCATGGGACTGATGACCCTGATCAACCTGCCCTGCTGCTTTATCATGTTTGATACGGCCAGGAAAGCACTGACTGACTACGAAAAACAGAAAAAAGAGGGAAAGAATCCAGAGTTTAAAGCTGCTGACATCGGACTGGACGAAAGCATCCTCAGTTACTGGGGACGGTAAAAATGAGTCACGGGGACA
>JAFWDX010000166.1 GCA_017515945.1 Blautia sp.
ACCTGCCCCTGACTCACATGAACCTGACCCCATCAGACTGTCCGGTTAGCTATAACACTTCCGGTTAGACCGTGAATAATAACGAACCGTCCCCTGTGTTTACAACGCTACAGCATGTGGTACCAATTTTCGATCCTGTGTGGTATAATATCACCGAAAGGTGGTGGAAAGGATATGGATATGGAATATGATATCAAAGTCGCGCTCCGCGCGGAGAGAGACAGGCTGCTGGAGATAAAACGTGTGACGCCGCCTGAGGCGGCTGAGGCGCGTCGCCTGATTGACGTACGCCTTGCCACGATCAGGGAATCACTGGAATCATAAGCGGATCGGAGGTAAACCATGCAGCTTCCCTTTTTTGATGAGATCGAAAAATATATATTTGCCGAGACCACAGCAGAGCCGGCGGATGTGATCTTTATACCCGGCAACGGATATGCGGAGATGGCAGAGCTTGCAGCCGGTCTTTACAGGCAGGGAATGGCGGATACGCTGCTGCCCAGCGGGAAGTATGCCAAAGGGAAAAGCGGATTTTCGGATATACTTATTAATAAGAAAGAACGCTATCCGGGACCTTATCAGACAGAGTGGGAATTCCTGAAGGATGTGCTGGTAAAAAACGGAGTTCCGGCAGAGGCTGTCCTGAAGGAGGATGAAGCCACATTTACATGGGAAAACGCCCTTTTTTCACGCAGGGTTCTGGAACGGGAGGGAAAGCTACCACACAGCGCGATCCTGTGCACCCGGGCGGTACACAGCCGCAGATGCCTTGAGTATTACCGTACCGCTTTCCCGGATACACATTTCTATGTCTGCTGCGCCAGTCCTGCAGGGATCACCCGGGAAAACTGGCGTTGCTCCCAGGAAGGGATCGATGCGGTCATGGGCGAACTGACCAGGATTGTCAGCCAGTTTTCTCTGTGGATGCCGTAAGGCTGCGCAAAAGTCTTATCATATATGGCCGGGATTATTAAAAAATAATTGCAGCTGTTCAGTCAGGACCGCGCATTTACTGTGAGACGCATGAGATAAAAGTTGAACAGACAAAAAATTGTTGAATTTGTTTTTTTTTATGCTATACTAGGTGAAGATGTTTATAAGGAAAGGAGGAACCTCTATGGAGCATATCCAGACATTAAATACAAAGAATCTTCAGGACACCGTCAAAAAAGGTGGCTGCGGAGAGTGCCAGACTTCCTGCCAGTCCGCCTGCAAGACTTCCTGTACGGTAGGCAACCAGAGCTGTGAACATAAATAACACGGATTCGGAAGTAAGCAGCGGGGACTTTTCCGCTGCTTATCTTTCGTGCAAGGGTGATTTTTTATGAGTCTGATTCATCGATTTACAGGGGAAGGATCCCGGATCGTCCTGGATATCAACAGCGGGAGTATACACCTGGTAGATGAGGTGACCTGGGAGATCCTGCCGCTGCTCGAAGAGGGATGCAGCGATGAGCAGATCCGCCGCACACTCGGCGGACGCTTTGAGGAAGCCGAAATTGACTCCGCGATAAAGGAATGCCGCATACTGCAGGAGCAGAGACAGCTGTTTACCGTTGACGCCTATGAGAACGCGGTGGATGTATTTATGCAGAACCGCGCGCCGGTGGTCAAGGCACTCTGCCTGCATGTCGCTCATGACTGCAATTTATCCTGCCGGTATTGCTTTGCCGGGGAGGGAGAGTACCATGGAAGCCGCGGACTGATGTCTTTTGAGACCGGGAGAAAGGCGCTGGATTATCTGATCGCCCATTCCGGTTCCAGGCATAATCTGGAGGTGGATTTCTTTGGCGGAGAGCCCCTGCTCAACTGGGAGGTCGTAAAGGAACTGGTTGCCTACGGCAGGCAGCAGGAGACAAAAACCGATAAACGGTTCCGTTTCACACTGACCACGAACGGGGTTCTCCTGAATGACGAGATCATGGAGTTCTGCAACCGGGAGATGGGAAATGTCGTCCTGAGCCTGGACGGGCGCAGGGAGGTTCATGACCATATGAGACCCTTCCCGAAGGGCGCCGGCAGCTATGACCTGATCGTGCCGAAATTTCAGGAGTTTGCTTCGCGCAGAAAAGATCTGCCTTATTATGTCCGTGGAACTTTTACTCACTACAATCTCGATTTTTCAAAGGATGTGCTGCATCTGGCAGATCTTGGCTTTAAACAGATCTCGGTTGAACCGGTGGTAGCTCCGCCGGATGCAGACTACGCGATCCGGGAGGAGGATCTGCCCGTTCTGCTGGAACAGTATGACCTGCTCACGGAGGAGATGATCCGCCGGGAACGTGAAGGGAGAGGATTTACCTTCTTCCATTTTATGATCGACCTGACGGGCGGTCCCTGTGTTTACAAAAGGCTTTCCGGATGCGGCTCCGGTACAGAGTACCTTGCTGTGACGCCGTGGGGGGATTTTTATCCCTGCCATCAGTTTGTCGGCGAGGACAAATTCTGCATGGGCAATGTGGACGCAGGCATTACACAGCCGCAGATCCGTGAAAGCTTCGGCAGCTGCAACGTCTACACCAGGCCGGCTTGCCGGGACTGCTTTGCCCGCTATTACTGCAGCGGCGGCTGTGCGGCAAATGCATGGCATCTGGACGGCGACATACACGGGAATTACCGGATCGGCTGCGAACTGCAGCGAAAACGTGTGGAATGCGCCATCCGTATCAAGGCTGCTCTGGCGGGCTCTTGACTCACGCAGCTCACAGTCGCTGCGACACAGACTGAACAGTTACGATCGCGCGAGTATACACACAGATACAATAAGCAACAAAGTTTGACAAAGAGGGACAGGAGAATGAAAAAAAGAACCGGAATCGTGGTACTTTTCATTACCGCGATCATCACAGCATTCCTGGTATTTACTGCAGCTGTAGGCTTTGGACCTGAGCACAGCTATTCTGCCAGGAGCATCAAGACAGGACTGGATCTGGCAGGCGGTGTCAGCATCACCTACCAGGCAAAGGAAGCCAACCCCAGCAGCGAGGACATGAGCGACACCATCTACAAGCTGCAGAAACGTGTGGAACAGTACAGCACGGAGGCCCAGGTATATCAGGAGGGCCTTGACCGGATCACGGTTGAGATCCCCGGCGTTACAGACGCCAACGCGATCCTGGAGGAGCTGGGCAAGCCCGGTTCCCTGTGCTTTATTGACATGACGGATTCCGAGGGTAATACCAACTTCGCTTATGATGCAGCGGCGGAGAGCGGATATTCCCTTTCCAGAACGCTGGATGAGATCCGCGCTGCGGGGTCGGTCGTTCTGGAGGGCAGCGATGTGGCGGATGCCGTGGGCGGCGCTTATCAGGATCAGACCACCAAAGCTGTCAGCTATCAGGTCGATCTGACACTGACAGACGAAGGTAAGACCAAATTTGCAGATGCCACCACAGCCAATGTCGGAAAACAGATCGCCATTATTTATGATAATGAAGTCCTCAGCGCTCCGAGAGTCAACGAAGCCATCACCGGCGGACGTGCTCAGATCACGGGTATGAGTGATACACAGGAAGCTCAGACCCTGGCGTCCTTTATCCGTATCGGTTCTCTGAGTCTGGAGCTCGAAGAGCTGCGTTCCAGTGTTGTCGCGGCTCAGCTCGGCGTGGATGCCATCCGTACCAGCGTGAGGGCCGGTGCCATCGGCCTGGCTCTGGTCATGCTCCTTATGATCGCGGTTTATCTGCTGCCGGGTGTTGTGGCCAGCATTTCCCTGATCCTTTATACGGCACTTGTACTGATCCTGCTGAATGGCTTTGACATTACGCTGACATTGCCCGGCATTGCCGGTATCATCCTTGGCATCGGTATGGCCGTGGACGCGAATGTCATCATTTATGCCCGTATCCGTGAGGAGATCGGCAATGGCCTTTCGGTCAGCAGCGCGATCAGGAGCGGCTTCTCAAAGGCATTTTCAGCCATCTTTGACGGAAATATCACGACCCTGATCGCAGCCTTCGTGCTTATGTGGATGGGATCCGGCCCGGTTAAGGGCTTTGCGTATACGCTGGCCATGGGCATCGTGGTTTCCATGTTTACAGCCCTGGTGATCTCCAGACTGATCATCAACGCATTTTATGCCATTGGCCTGAGAGCGCCTAAGCTCTACGGCCAGACAACATACAAAAAGACGATCGCTTTCCTTGCAAAGAGAAAGACCTTCTTTATTCTTTCTCTGGTGCTGATCCTGCTCGGACCGGCATTTATGCTGATCAATAAGGGCGTCAGCGGCAATATCCTCAACTACAGCCTGGAGTTCTCAGGCGGTACGTCAACAAATGTGACCTTTAACGAGGATATGGACATCAACACGATCGACAATGAAGTGGTGCCGGTAGTGCAGAGCGTCACAGGAGACGCGAACATCCAGCCGACCAAGGTTGTGGGAACCAACCAGGTCGTTATCAAGACCCGTTCGCTGTCGCTTGATGAGAGAGAAGCGCTCAACCAGGCCCTGGTCGAAAAATTTGATGTGGATGAAAGCCTGATCTCGGCTGAGAATATTTCCTCCACCATCAGCAGTGAGATGCGCAGAGACGCTGTCGTTGCCGTGATCGTAGCCACGATCTGCATGCTGCTCTATATCTGGTTCCGCTTTAAGGATATCCGCTTTGCGGGCAGCGCGGTTCTGGCCCTGTTGCATGATGTGCTGGTAGTTCTGATGTTTTATGCTGTTTCAAGGATTTCAGTGGGTAATACCTTCATCGCCTGTATGCTGACGATTGTAGGTTATTCCATTAACGCGACGATCGTTATTTTCGACCGTATCCGCGAGAACCTGCGCCCGAATCTCTCCGACGCCCAGCTTGAGAAGCTCTGCAATGAGAGTGTGACGCAGACTCTGACACGAAGCATTTATACATCACTGACCACCTTCATCATGGTCTTTGTCCTGTTCATCATGGGCGTGGCTTCCATTCGTGAGTTCGCTGCCCCGCTGATGGTCGGTATCGTGGTCGGCGGTTATTCTTCCGTATGCATTACCAGCGCGCTGTGGTTTGTGATGCGCACAAAGCTCGGCAAAAAGGCGGTTGCTTCCGCAGCCTCTGCAGGTTCTGCAGCGTCTGCCGCATCCGGTGCCGCAAAATCCGCTGCCGCTCCGTCCGCTTCTTCAGGACAGGATGATCAGCCGAAAAAGAAAAACCGCAAGCGTGTAGCAGAGCGCCTCGCAAGAGAAGAGGCCGAACGCCTTGAAGCTGAAAGTCAGCAGGAATAATTACATTTTGGGAACTGTGAAGGAACTTGTGACTGAGCAGCTGCAACAAAAATAAAATAATAACACATATAATGCCCGGGTACGGCTTAGCCGCCCCGGGTTTTGTAAGTAGAAAGCAGACAAAATATGGAAAAATGGGTAGTTACGGCAAAAAAAGCAGACTTTCAGAGCATCGGTACCGCATTCGGAATAGACCCTGTTATTGCGCGTCTGATCCATAACCGGGATGTAGTCGGGGCTGAGCAGATCCGGGCTTATCTGCACGGGACGCTGGAGGACCTGCCTTCACCCTGGATGCTGAAGGATATGGATAAGGCGGTGGAACTCCTCGGGGAAAAGATCCGGACACATGAAAAGATCCGGATCATCGGAGACTATGATATAGATGGTGTCATGGCGTCCTATATACTCCTGGAGGGGCTCAGACGTCTGGGTGCAGAGGCGGATATCTGTATCCCGGACCGGATCGCGGATGGATACGGGATCCATGCGCATCTGATCGAAAAAGCAGCCGGTGAAGGGATCGGGACGATCCTGACCTGTGACAATGGAATCAGCGCAGTGGACGAGATCCGCCTGGCAAAAGAAAAGGGCATGACCGTGATCGTGACAGACCATCATGAAGTCCCATACGATATGGAGGATGGAGAAAAGATCTGGAAACTGCCTCCGGCTGATGCGTTGATCGACCCAAAGCAGGCTGACTGCCCTTATCCTTATGATAATATATGCGGTGCGGTCGTCGCATGGAAGCTGATCCAGGCTCTTTACGAAAGACAGGGTATCCCTGCCGGCGAGAGCATGGCATTCCTGGAGCCTGCAGCCATTGCCACGGTAGGGGATGTAATGGATCTGCAGGGTGAGAACAGGATCATCGTCCGCGAAGGTCTGAAGCTCCTGCCGGAGACAGACAATACCGGACTGGCAGCGCTGATCCGCGCGTGCGGACTGGAAGGAAAGAAAATTACGGCCTACCATATCGGCTTCGTGCTGGGTCCATGCCTGAATGCCAGCGGGAGACTGGATACCGCCCTCCGTTCTCTGGAACTGATGCAGGAGAAAGACTCTCAGAAAGCAGCCGTGCTGGCGGAGGATCTGGTTGCGCTTAACGAAAGCCGCAAAGCCATGACCGAAGAGGGAAGAGAGCAGGCGGAGAAAATGGTCCGGGAGAGTTCCCTGGCCGGAGATAAGGTGCTGGTGGTGTTTCTGCCGGACTGTCACGAAAGTCTTGCAGGCATCATCGCCGGCAGGCTGAGGGAAACCTTTCATCGCCCGAGCATTGTGCTTACACGTTCAGAAAATGGTGTAAAGGGCAGTGGACGCTCGATCGAAGCATACTCCATGTTTGATGAGCTTTCCCGATGCAAGGATCTGCTCGATCAGTTCGGCGGGCACCCCATGGCGGCCGGCCTGTCCATGCAGGAGGAAAACATCGAACCCCTCAGGCGCAGGCTTAATGAGAATGCCTCCCTGACGGTCGATGATCTGACAGAAAAGATCATCATCGATGCAGCCATGCCGATCGCTTATCTTTCAAGGCGCCTGGTCGGCCAGATGGCTTTGCTTGAACCCTTTGGAAAAGGGAATACGAAACCGCTTTTTGCCCAGAAGGATCTCCATGCGGTAGATCTGCGGGTGCTGGGAAGAAACAAAAACGTATGCCGGGTCCGCCTGCAGGATAAAAACGGAGTCTCCATTCAGGCAGTATTCTTTGGGGATGCGCCAAAGTTCCAGGAGGATCTGAGCCGGGGATCCCGGGTGGCCGTTACATATTATCCGGAGATCAATGAGTATCAGGGCCGGGAAAATCTGCAGATCGTTATCCAGAATTATAAAGCTTATTAATCCAGAGTGTAATGAATGTGGGGGCGTGATCAGACGCCCCCATTTTTTTCAGGATTGAAAAAGAGCACTGCTGCGTGTATAATCTTTTAGGACTTTGAAAAGTGTTTATTTCCGGGAGGACAGCAACAGTATGACAGATGGAAAAAAAGTATTGTTCAGCGGGATGCAGGCCACAGGTAATCTGACCCTGGGCAACTATCTCGGCGCTTTGAAAAACTGGGTTACTCTGTGTGATGAATATGAATGCTTCTACAGCGTGGTGGACATGCACTCCATTACCGTCCGGCAGGATCCGGCCGAGCTGCGGTCCAGGGCTCGCAGGCTGATGATGCTGTATATCGCCGCAGGTATCGACCCTGAGAAAAACTGCATATATTACCAGTCTCATGTGAGTGCACATGCAGAACTTGCCTGGATCCTCAACTGCTTGACATATATGGGTGAACTGAACAGGATGACCCAGTTCAAGGATAAAGCGGCAAAACATGCGGATAATATCAATGCCGGGCTGTTTACCTATCCGGTCCTGATGGCTGCGGATATCCTGCTGTACCAGGCGGCTGTGGTGCCGGTAGGTGTTGACCAGATGCAGCATCTGGAGCTGACGCGCAATATCGCGGAGCGTTTCAATAATATTTACGGGGATGTCTTTACTGTTCCTGAGGCATACATCGGTAAAGTCGGAGCCAAGATCATGAGTCTCCAGGATCCGTCCAAAAAGATGTCCAAATCTGATGAAAACCCGAACGGCAGCATCTACCTGATGGATGATCCGGATACGATCATGCGTAAATTTAAACGCGCCGTCACCGATTCGGTGGGTGAGATCGCGTACCGGGATGAACAGCCGGGAATCAAAAATCTGATCGATATTTACAGTGCCTGTACCGGATGCACCCCGCAGGAGACCGTCCGCGCATTTGAAGGCAAAGGCTATGGCGAATTCAAGCCGGCGGTGGGCGAGGCGGTAATCTCTGTGCTTCGTCCGCTTCAGGAGGAATTTGCCCGCCTGAATAAGGAAAAGGACTATATCGACAGTGTGATCCGCGACAATGCCGAGAAGGCGCGGCGTGTATCCGGAAAGACACTGCGCAAGGTCATGCGCAAGATCGGATATCCCGACAGGATTTTTTAAGGAGACTGAATATATGAAAAGCATCAGAAGTATCATGGCAGGGGCAGCCCTGCTGCTCGGAGTCTGTCTTTTGACGGGCTGCGGATCGGACAAAAAAACGGAAGCGGTTTATGAGACAGGAACTGTCAATGAGATGACCGGCGAGGAAGTGGATTTTACCAGCGGTGAAAGCACACCGGCTGATCAGGCAGAAAACAAAGCAGAGAATAAGGAAGAGGAGAAGGCTGCTGACACGGCGCAGGCTCCTGAGTCTTCCGAGGGTGTAACGCTGGATACGTCCGAAGCGCTTACCGGTCTGCATCATGCGCGCATGACCGTGAAAAACTGTGGAACGATCGACCTGGAGCTTAATGCAGAT
>JAFWDX010000167.1 GCA_017515945.1 Blautia sp.
GCAATATGAGGAACAGACATGGGATTGCTCCCAGAAATGGGCCAAAAAAGGGAATGATATTGGTCACCCCGATGATCACACTGACCAGGATCGTGTAGGGCATGTTCAGCATATAGCAGACGACATAGCAGATCACTCCGATGATCGCAGAATCCAGGATCTTGCCGGAAAGAAAGCCGATAAATGTCTGCCCGGTGAAGCGCATGCTTTTGACTACCATATTGCCGTATTTGACTGGAAGCAGCGCATAGATGACCATCTTGGCCTTTGCGATGAATCCTTCTTTGTCCGCAACCACATACAGAGAGATCAGTGAGCCGACAAAAAAGTTTTTCATGAAATTGATCACGTCAAATACGCCGGAAGTAATGTTCAGGAGCATGCTTTGCAGCTGAGGAACCAGGTTATTTGTAACATATTGCTGAGCTTTGGCATAATACTGGTCAAACTGGTCTGCAAGCTCTGAGTCGGCGAGAAAACCGGTCGTAAGCTGCTCATCGATCAGCATGGATATATGTTCCACATAGGACGGAATATTCGCGATCAGATTGGTTACGCTGCGTACCAGTTCGGGCAGGATCAGCCAGATCACGGCAATGATGACCGCCAGGAAAAAAAGCAGCGCAACGATCGTACAGATCCAGCGGATCAGCCGTTTGTGCTTCTGCCTGGTGCTTTCCTTCATCAGCACATAAACTCTGTTTTCAAGAAATGTGGTGATCGGATTGATCAGGAACGCGATACCCAGTCCATAAATGACCGGAGCCAGGACGGATGTAAAGGTCTTGAATCCTTTGACCAGAGTAGAGCCATGAAACAGCAGATAATAAAGGAACAACCCGGCCGCAACCACCAGAAAGGCGACGAAACCTATATGATTGATCTTTTTGTCTTCATCAAAGTCAAATTTCATGATTAACCTTTTTTCGTAACTGTTCAGTCACAAGTTCCTTCGCAGTTACCCTTATTCTTATAATTTAAATCAAGAGGGGACGGTTCTCTGTGCAGCATCACACATAGAACCGTCCCCTGTGCTTTTGATCACAGAATATCAAGGGTTCCAAGGAGCAATTTTACCGTGCCCTCCACACCGAGCCGGCTGCTGTCCACGCACAGATTGTAGCTGGCAGCATCGCCCCATTTTTTATTTGTATAATAATTATAATAACTCGAACGGCTCTTGTCCGTCTTCTGGATCAGTTCCTTTGCCTCCTTTGCAGACTTGAGGTATTTGGCAGAAATCCTGTTGATCCGCCAGTCCATATTTGCATGGATGAACACGCTGAACAGGTTAGGATTATCCGCCAGGGCGTAATCGGCGCAACGGCCGACCATGACACAGGGGCCCTCTTCCGCAAGCTTTTTGATGGCTTCAAACTGAGCGAGAAAAATCTTGTGGTTCATGGGCATATCTGTAAAGCCTGCCGAGCTGTAACCAAAGGAATATGTGTCCATGACCAATGAGTAAAGAAAGCTGTTGGTCGGTTTTTCATCATGGTTTTCAAAAAGCTCTCTGCAGATCCCGCTGTGATTTGCCGCGTGATCAAGAAGCTCTTTATCATAAAACGGGATCCCGAGCTCCTTGGCAAGCATTTCGCCGATCACTCTCCCGCCGCTGCCGCTCTGGCGTCCGATCGTGATAATAGTTGAATTTTTGCTCATATAATATCCCCCCTTCCGGAACTGGTATGATACTTCCCTTTATAGTTCTATTATACACTTATTTACCTGAAATTTCTACTGATTTATGTAACTGTTCAGTCACAAGTTAAGTGAACCTGTGAAAGGGCTTGTGACTGAACAGTTACGAACAGTTATAATAGCCTGTCAAGGAGTCCGGTAAAGTATTCCGGAAGGGGTGCGGTAAATTCCATATATTCACCGCTTGTCGGATGAATAAAGCCAAGCACCATGGCATGAAGCGCCTGGCCGTTCAGATGATACGGATCTTTTCCGCTGCCGTAGACGGGATCTCCCAGCAGAGGATGGCCGATACTGGCCATATGTACACGGATCTGATGCGTACGGCCTGTTTCCAGTGTGCACTCAAGATACGCAGCCTTTTCAAACTGTGACAGGACCCGATAATGGGTGACCGCATTTTTCCCTGTACGCGGGTTGATGGCCATCTTTTTTCTGTCTGTGGGATGCCGTCCGATCGGTGCATCAACGGTCCCTTCCATCTGTGGGAATCTGCCGGCAGCCACTGCTCTGTATCTGCGTGTGATCGAATGAACCTTCAGCTGGTCCGCCAGAGCTCTGTGCGCGGCGTCAGTCTTGCAGATCAGCAAAGCGCCGGATGTATCTTTGTCGATCCTGTGGACGATACCGGGACGCAGGATCCCATTGATCCCGGAGAGCGATCCCCTGCAGTGAAACAGAACGGCATTGACCAATGTTCCGCTGTAATGGCCTGCAGCAGGGTGGACCACCATGCCGCGGGGTTTGTTTACCACCATCAGATCCTCATCTTCATACAGAATATCCAGCGGGATATCCTCCGGCTCCACGTTTAACGGTTCAGGCTCCGGGCACAGGACACGGATCCGGTCTCCGGGCTTTACTCTGTAATTGGCGCGCACCGGTTTGTCGTCCACACAGACCATACCGTCTTCGATCAGCTTCTGATAAAAAGAACGGGAATGCTCTGGTTCACTCAGAGCCAGAAACCGGTCGATCCTGCTCCCGTCACTCTCCTGCTCTGCCAGAAAAATCAGTTCCTCTTCCATCCTGCCAGATCCTCCTCAGAAAAGTAAAACAAAAGCAGTACACACAGCATCAGCGTCCCGACGACGACAAAGCAGTCAGCCAGATTGAAAACCGGAAAACGGATCAGCACAAAGGAAATATAGTCGATCACCATTCCCCGGAAGATCCTGTCGTACATATTTCCGGCAGCACCGGCCAGAATGACGGTCAGGCATACCGCAGCCGGCCACATCCGTCTGTCAGCCAGGAATCTGTTCAGGATGAAAAGGCCGGCAACGATAAATACCACGCTGACAGCGGCCAGGAAAAATGGTCTGCCTGTCATCAGTCCGAAAGCCATCCCGGTATTTTCCACGTAATCCAGCTCAAGGATCCCGGAGATGATCCTGACAGGCGGCTTTCCTCTGAGCTTGCTGATGGCCAGATATTTGCATCCCTGATCCAGCAGGAACATACACGCCATGGCACACAGGGTGAGAAACCAGGATAAAAGACCTGCGCGTTTTTTACCGGCAGACATGACGGATTCCTTCCATCAGTTCTTCATCGGTTACCGACAGATCCGTAAAAGACTGGCCGATCCCGCGCATGAGTATGAAACGAATTCTGCCTTTCTGCATTTTTTTATCTTTTTTGGTAGCTGAAAGAACCTGTGCCGGATCCAGGCCCTCTACAGACACGGGCAGGGCGAAGCGTTGCAACGTACTCTCGATCATTTGCATTTCCTGTTCGGACATGAGCCCTCTTTTTACGGAGATCCAGGCAGCTGCAGCCAGACCGACAGCCACACACTGACCGTGAAGCAGCTGGAATTTTTTCAGTTTCTCAATGGCGTGTCCAACCGTATGTCCGAGGTTCAGAAGTGCCCGGTCTCCTTTCTCAGTCGGATCCCGTTGGACGATCTCGGCTTTGATCTGCACACATCTGCGGATCATCGGAGCGATGGCTTCCGGATCTCTGGCCCGTATCCGTCCGGCCCAGATATCTGTTCTGTGGAAAAAGTCCGCGTCACAGATCAGGCCGGATTTAAGCACTTCACCCATTCCGCAGGCAAACTGCTCCTCCGAGAGGGTGGCAAGGACAGACAGATTCATATATACGAGCCGGGGCTGATAAAATGCGCCGACCATATTTTTATAGCTGTCGAAGTCAACACCTGTTTTGCCGCCCACACTGCTGTCCGCCTGCGCCAGCAGCGTGGTCGGGATCTGGATAAAATCGATCCCCCGCAGATATGTCGCAGCCGCAAAGCCTGTCAGATCGCCCGTAACTCCGCCGCCCAGTGCGGCCAGTATGCCGGTGCGGTCCATGCCTTCACGGATCAGGAATGTATAGATATCCTGTACGACCTGCAGAGTCTTGTTTGCTTCACCGGCAGGGAAAACATAACTTGCAACACGGGCGCAGCTGTTTTGCATCACCCTCTTGACTTCCCCAAGATACAAAGGAGCCACATTTGAGTCTGTAATGATGCAGATAAACCGGTCTTTACAGCCAAGCTGCTCAAGCGCTTTGCCCAGGCTGTCAAAATCGGAGTCAAAATAGATCGGGTAGCTGAATTCGCCTTCCCTGCAGATAGTCAAAGGTTCTTTGTCCATAAAAGCATCTCCATAAAAAACAGATCGGAAAATATTCCCACGAGTATACGTAACTGTTCAGTCACAAGCTCCTTCACAGTTACGAGGCCAGGCGCAGGCTCCTTTCGTCGCATTGGAAGTGCGCCTGGCCTTGGCTGTTGAGCTTTAGTTCCACGCACCTCGCAGTAAATGCGAGGTGCTGACTGAACAGTTAC
>JAFWDX010000168.1 GCA_017515945.1 Blautia sp.
CCCATGAACGCTGTTCACAGAATGTTTGGAGGGCCTGACCCCATCAGACTCGACCCCGTCAGACTCATTATGTCACATTCACGAGATACCGTTCAGCTTCTGGTAAAGATCCTTGGCATAGCTGTCCGTCATCCCGCTGATGAAATCCGTCACCAGCAAAAGGCGCAGGTACAGTTTTTCCTGCTCATCCTTCCCTCTGCTGTAAAGCCGGTAGATCTGTCGGTAGTTCTCCGAGATCAGGTCCACCATCTTTCCTTCCATCATGCCCATGGGCAGCTCCGTGTCGTAGTTGATCACGGCCGGCACGAAACGATCCATAAGGAAGTTCAGGATCGTAAAAGCGGAAACCTCCATCTGGAGGATCGGTTTGGTATGGAAGGCATAGCGGAAGGCGATGTCGCCGAGGGACTGTATGACCCAGTCCCCGTAGGTGCGGTAAAAGAGGTCATGGCCATATGTTCCGTTCATGATGCTCTCATAATTGGACGTAAAACCGTATGTAGCGCAGTAGATCAGGTTGCTCTGGAGTCTCACCAGGAAATTCTGGACGGCATAGAGGCCAGGATGTTCGATTCCCATGGACAACGCCTTCTGATACTGGTGGTCGAGCATGGCCACCGGGTCCAGACGGGTCGTATCCACCACCATCTTTCTCTTCTGCGCGTCTTCACCCGCTTTTTTCAGCTCGCGGACGAGCCGGTCATAGGTAATGCAGCCCTTCTTATAGGCGTCTTCGATGTCCGCGGTCCGGTAGGCGATATCGTCGGCCGCCTCCAGGATATAGGTCAGCGGGTGCCGTACTCCCTGTGTGCCAAGCGTGCCGGAAATCATGTGGTAGAGCTCCTCTTCCGCATGAAAATAGCCCATCTTCTTTTCCTGGATCCGCCCGCTCTCCGGTTTCATCTGCTCGGAGGTCACAGGGTATTTGATGATCGTATCCAGAAGCGCAAAGGTCAGATTCATCCCGTTCTCATTCACCAGGAAATGAAGCTTGGTGACCTGGCGCAGGGCCTGGGCGTTGCCCTCAAAATGAATGAAGTCCAGCAGCATCTGACGGCTCAGGACCTTCTCCAGGGGCATTCCCTTGTATGAGAGGCGTTTCATCCGGCGATGAAACCAGTCCCGGATGGCCTCTTCACCAAAATGACCGAAGGGCGGATTGCCGATATCATGGATCAGGCCGGCGCACATGAGGATATCGCAGATATCCGCTTTCATCCCCGGGGTGAACTCCGGATCCAGGCCATTATCCAGCAGGTACTGAGCGATATTCTGCCCAAGGGACTTGGCAAAGGAGGATACCTCCAGGGAATGCGTCAGCCGCGTACGGATAAAGTCGCTTTTGTCCAGGGCAAAGACCTGCGTCTTGTCCTGGAGCCGGCGAAAGGTAGAGCTCCCGATGATCCGGTGATAATCTTTTTCAAACTCACTGCGCAGGTCGTTTCCCCCTGTGCTTTTCATATAATTCCCGACCCGGGCTGTCCCGAGCAGGGATGGCCAATGCATCCTGGGCATGACTGCGCCTCAGATGCCCAGGAAACGAAGCACTGCGGCAGGCATATCCGCCGGATCGACAACCTGGTCGTGCAGGACCGGCGCGGTGAGGATGGAGCGGACAGCCTCCGGGATCGGCACGCCGCTCTTCTCCTGCAGGCGGTCGGCCAGGACAAAGTCGTCCAGCCCCTCCACTGGTTCACCCAGGGCGCGCATGACGCTGCGAGTAAACTTATAGGGGCTCGCCGTGGAGGCGATCACCGTCTTTGTGGCGTCGTCGCCTGTTTCTTCCACATATTTACGGCGCACGCCTGCACCGACTGCGGTGTGAGGATCGATCACGTACCTGTCCGCGGCATAAATATCCGCGATCACACAGGCTGTCTCCTCCTCGTCCAGGAAGTTGCCGTAAAAATCCGTCAGGCCTTTTTTCATCTCTTCGGTGATCGTATAGGATCCATCGGAAGAAAGACTGGCCATAAAGGCCGCGCATGCCTCTGCGTCCTCTCCGGCGATCTTGTAGATCAGGCGTTCCAGATTGCTGGAGATCAGGATATCCATGGACGGCGAGCTGGTGAGGATGAATTCACGCCTCCGGTCATAGGTGCCGCTCGTGAAAAAGTCAAAGAGCACCTTGTTCTCATTGGAAGCACAGATCAGCTTTTTCACAGGCAGGCCCATCTGTTTTGCGTAGTACGCAGCCAGGATATTGCCGAAATTGCCGGTCGGAACGGTGATATTGATCTCCTCGCCCTCACGGATCACACCATCTCTGAGGAGTCTGGCATAGGCATAGACGTAGTAGACGATCTGAGGAACCAGGCGGCCTATATTGATGGAGTTGGCGGAGGAGAATCTGAAGCCGGCCTTGTCCAGGACCGCTCCCATTTCCCTGTCCGCGAACATCTTTTTGACCGCGGTCTGGGCATCGTCAAAGTTGCCGGTGATGCCGATGACGCAGGTATTGGCGCCTTTCTGAGTGACCATCTGTTTTTCCTGGATCGGGCTGACGCCATATTTGGGATAAAAGACCACGATCCGGGTGCCTGGTACGTCGGCAAAACCTGCAAGGGCAGCCTTTCCCGTATCACCCGAGGTGGCGGTCAGGATGACGATCTCATGATCCGCTTTATTTTTGCGGGCAGCTGTGGTCATCAGGTGAGGCAGGATCGACAGGGCCATATCCTTGAAAGCGATCGTGGCGCCGTGATACAGCTCCAGGAACCAGGCGCCGTCCGCTTCATGGAGGGAGGCGATGTCAGGCGTGTCAAACTTTTCGTCATAGGCAGCCCGGATGCAGGCGCGCAGCTCTTCTTCGGAAAAATCAGTCAGGTACAGACGCATGACTTCGTATGCAAGATCCTGATAGGACAGGCCGGCAAGCTCGCTGAGGCTTTTTTCAAGGCGTGGGATCCGAGTCGGAACGAACAGACCGCCGTTGTCAGACAGACCTTTAAGAATAGCCATGGAGGCCGTGACCGGCTCCTGGCCGCCTCTTGTACTGGTATACATAATTCCGGCGCTGCTGCCGGAGACAGAATTATTACTCATGATCAGGACAGCTTCCTCTCTGATATTATATATGAATTATGTGCTGCGGGAAGGGATTGCATTTACAGATCCGTATTCCCGTGGGTATAAACAGGTATGCAGAATTATAGCACAGCTTTTCAATCAAAATCAATTGTATATGATAACTGCCGAAAGGTTTTATGGTCTGACGGATGAGTCAGGGGGACAGGTTTCTTGACACACACAAAAGTGTGAGTCAAGGAACCTGTCCCCCTGTCTCATCCGTCAGACCATAAAACCGTTCGGCAGTTATCATATACACTTGATTTTGATTGAAAAGCTGTGCTA
>JAFWDX010000169.1 GCA_017515945.1 Blautia sp.
CTCTCCGGCCAGCTCAGATTTGCCACACAGAAAAGGGTGCTGACAGAGGTGGCCCTGATCCGGTTGTGCAGACCCCAGATGGAGGTCGGGCTTGATTCCGTACTGGACCGCCTGCGCGTGCTGGAGGAAAGAGTGGCAAACGGAGTTGTCGCCGCAGCGCCGCAGGCTGCCGAAACCGGTGCGGCACCGGTGCCTGCACCTGCCGCAAAGCCCGCAGCCAGGAAGGCCGCGCCGGAGGACCTGCAGAAGATCGTTGCGGGCTGGAAGGCTGTCACAGGGCGGATCCGCAGCGGCGTGTTCCGCAAATCCCTGGAAAGCGCCATCCCGAAATTCGGCGAAAACGAAGGAGCCGGCACACTGTTTGTGGTTTTCCGCGACTTTTTGGGAAAGAATTACACGGAGGATCCCGTCTGGCGCGATGAGCTCAGGGAAGCGATCCGTCAGACCAGCGGCACGGATGTGGACGTCCGTTTTATGGTAGAGGGAGAACAGAGCCGGCCGGATCTGGAAGTGATAGACGTGGATGAGAGGATTCACGAAATGATCCACTTTCCGGTGGAAACCGTGCCGGATGAAGAGTGAACAGAACAGTTACAGTGAAACGAGGGGACGGTCCCTGCGTTTCGACAAAAGGAGAAACATTTACTGCGAAAACGCAGGCGTGCCTTGGCAGATGCGAGAGAAAAACCGCACAGCCAGGTCCGCACAGCAGGTACTTGCTGATGAACAGCTGCAGATGATTTATACTCGCGCGGCCATATAAATGGAAAATGTATCTGGCTTTCCGCGCGGTATATGCAGAGGCTCTAAATACGTGGAATCAAAGATTTCCACGTATTAAGACCCTCTGGTATGATCAGGAGGATACAATATGGCAAAACGTTCCGGTTTTGGCGGGGGCATGGGTATGCCCGGCAATATGAACAATCTTATGAAGCAGGCGCAGAAGATGCAGCGCCAGATGGAGGAGAGCCAGAAGGAGCTCGAGGAAAAGGAGTTTACCGCTTCCTCCGGCGGCGGGGCCGTACAGGTGACCATCAATGGAAAGAGAGAGGTGACAGGCGTTACGCTTTCGCCTGAGGTCGTGGATCCCGATGACATCGAGATGCTCCAGGATCTCGTGGTGGCCGCGGTAAATGAGGCGCTGCGCCAGGTAGAGGATGCATCGGCGAATGTCTACGGCAAACTGGCCGGTGGTCTGGGAGGCCTTGGCGGTCTGGGCGGAGGCCTTCCCTTCTGATGGAATATTACAGCAGCCATATCAACCGCCTGATCGAACAGCTCTCCAGCCTGCCGGGGATCGGTGCCAAATCAGCGCAGCGACTGGCCTTCCACATCCTGAATATGCCGGCGGATCAGGTGGAAAAGCTTACATCTTCCATCAGCGATGCCCGTAAGAATGTGCGGTATTGTAAAAACTGCTATACGCTTACGGATCGTGAGATCTGCCCGATCTGCAGCAATGAAGAGCGGGATCACACCACGATCATGGTCGTTGAAAATACCCGGGATCTGGCGGCATATGAAAAGACGGGAAAGTATAACGGCGTATATCATGTGCTCCACGGAGCCATCTCTCCCATGCTCGGGATCGGCCCTGATGATATCCGTCTCAAGGAGCTCATCGCCCGGCTGGCCGGCGATGTGAAAGAAGTGATCATTGCGACGAATTCCAGCCTCGAAGGAGAGACGACAGCCATGTACCTGAGCAGGCTCATCAAGCCTACAGGGATCCGGGTCACGAGGATCGCCAGCGGTGTGCCGGTGGGCGGGGACCTGGAGTATATTGATGAAGTTACGCTGCTGAGGGCTCTTGAAGGCAGAGTGTCACTTTAATGCGAGTCGTGGGACAGGTTCCATGACGCGCAGGAACATGTCCCTCGTGACGGAACAGTTACAAAATTACTTGCAGTCTGCCTCTTTTTTGTTATAATGAAAGTATACTCGAAAACATTGAACATGTCTGCGAGACATTTTTTTAAGGAAACAACAAGGAGATTTTAAAAATGGATAAGCTTGCACTCCAGAAAACAGCCAATGAGGTCCGCAAGGGCATCGTTACGGCAGTTCACGCGGCAAAAGCCGGCCATCCCGGCGGTTCTCTCTCCGCGGCAGATGTATTTACCTATCTCTATTTTGAGGAAATGAACATCGATCCCAAGGATCCGCACAAGCCGGACCGCGACCGTTTTGTCCTGTCCAAGGGATACACGGCTCCCGGACTGTATTCCGTGCTGGCAGAGAGAGGCTACTTCCCCAAGGAGGATCTGGTCACGCTTCGCCACCTCGGCTCTTATCTGCAGGGACATCCGGATCTGAAGCATATCCCCGGAGTGGATATGTCCAGCGGTTCCCTCGGACAGGGCATCTCCGCGGCTGTCGGTATGGCACTTTCCGCCAAGCTCAGCAATGACTCCTATCGTGTATATACGCTGCTGGGCGACGGTGAGATCCAGGAGGGTCAGGTCTGGGAGGCAGCCATGTTCGCAGGCGCGCGTCATCTGGACAACCTGGTGGTCATCGTGGACAATAACGGCCTGCAGATCGACGGACCGGTCGCTGAGGTCTGCTCCCCGTATCCGATCGACAAAAAGTTTGAAGCCTTCAATTTCCACGTGATCAACGTGGCAGACGGCAATGACATGGATCAGCTCAAGGCCGCGTTCGACGAAGCACGCGAGGTCAAGGGCATGCCCACTGCCATCGTAATGAAGACACTCAAAGGCAAAGGCGTTTCCTTCATGGAGAACCAGGTTGGCTGGCACGGCAAGGCTCCCAATGATGAGCAGTACGCGCAGGCTATGGAAGATTTGGAGAAAGTAGGTGCAGCATTATGTCAGAAGTGAAAAAGATCGCGACAAGAGCCAGCTATGGCAATGCCCTCGTAGAGCTGGGGCAGAAACATGAGAATATGGTGGTGCTTGACGCCGATCTGGCTGCCGCCACTCAGACAGGCGTTTTTAAGAAAGCCTTCCCGGAGCGCCATATCGACTGCGGTATCGCAGAATGCAACATGATGGGCATCGCCGCAGGTATCTCCACCACAGGCAAGGTTCCCTTTGCCAGCACATTTGCCATGTTTGCTGCCGGACGTGCCTATGAGCAGGTCCGCAACTCCATCGGTTATCCGCATCTCAATGTCAAGATCGGCGCGACCCATGGCGGGATCTCCGTCGGTGAGGATGGCGCGACCCATCAGTGCAATGAGGACTTTGCCCTGATGCGTTCGATCCCGGGCATGGTTGTTGCATGCCCCTCTGACGATGTGGAAGCAAAAGCGCTTGTGGAAGCCGCTTATGAGCACGAAGGTCCGGTTTATATGCGCTTCAGCCGCCTTGCTGCTCCGGTCATCAATGACAATCCGGATTACAAATTTGAACTGGGCAAAGGCATCGTGCTCCGCGAGGGCAAAGATGTTGCGCTGATCGCCAATGGCCTGCTCGTCTCCGCTACCCTTGAGGCTGCCGAGATGCTTGCCGCTGACGGGATCGACGCAAAGGTGATCAACATCCACACCATCAAGCCGCTCGATGAGGAGCTTGTCATCGCCGCCGCAAAGGAGACGGGCAAGGTCGTCACCATCGAAGAGCATTCTGTGATCGGCGGCCTCGGCGGCGCAGTCTGCGAGTGCCTTTCCGAGCACGCTCCCGTACCGGTCAAGAGGATCGGCATCCAGGACGTATTCGGCGAATCCGGTACAGCTGCGGCTCTGCTTGAGAAATATGGCCTTGATGCAAAGGGCATTTACGCACAGGTCAAAGCATTTGTCTGATGTATGGTAACTGTTCAGTCAGTTCCCCACATTTACTGCGACACCGCAGGCGTGCCTTGGCAGATACGTGAAATGAAAGATGACTTTGTAACTGTTCAGTCAGCACCTCGTATTTACTGCGACACCGCAGGCGTGCCTTGGCAGGTGCGTGAAAATTAAGTCGAATAGCCAGGGCCAGGCTCACTTTCATTGCAACGAAAGGAGCCTGTGCCTCCCAATGGACGCCTTCGGTGTGGCCTCATAACTGTGAAGGAGCTTGTAACTGAACAATTACTGACTTTTTAGTATAATAAGAACAACTTCCCGGGCGCGGAAGCTCCGGAGTCCTGATTCAGACTCTTTCCGCTGCCCGGGATTTTCGTAACTGTTCGACTGCAGGATGATTGAGGAAGGTTATGGCAAGAAATTCTTGGGATGATTTCCGAAAAGAAAAACAAAGACAGCGCCAGGAAGAGGCAAAAGGGAAAAAGCACCCGGAGCCGCGAAGACAGGCAGAGTCTGAGGATGACTTCGAGGATGAGGAAGAGCCGGTAACTGTTGATTTTGCGCAGCCCCGGATTCAGGAGGATACGGATGAGGAGGAGGCGGATTTACAGCCGGAAAGGGAAATCCATCTTATAGATCTGGCCGTACCTCCGGATCTGAGGAAAACCGATTTTGAGCAGGATGGCTTAACCGGTTCCATGAAAAACGGCAGCAGGAGAAAATCCGCCCGGCCGTCCCCGCGCCCGTCACGGGTAGAGACGGACGAAGATGCGGAGATATTGGAACCGCTGACTTTTGGGAAAGCGGCAGAGGAACCTTCAGAGGATGAGGAGGAACTGCAGCCGGCACACGGTACAGCTGCCGGCAAGGCTTCACGCAGAAACGAGACTATGCAGACGGTTCGCCTGGAGCGAAAAACACAGCAATCCCAGGCGACGGCAGAAAACCGGTCAGACCGACCGGGCAGATCGGGTACAGCCGGCCGGGAACGCACAGGGCCATCGTCTTCGCAGGAAACAGTCCGTAAGGGACGCACGGGATCTTCATCTTCCCAGGAAGCAGCCCGTCAGGGGCGTACAGGATCATCATCTTCCCAGGGGACTTCCCGCCAGAGACGCGCAGAGGCTTCATCCTATAGGGGAACAGCCCGTCAGGGACGTGCAGGCGCATCATCTGCCTCCGGAAAAAGCGCACAGCCTGTCAGGAGAAGGCAGACGGCATCGCCAGATCCGGCACAGCTGAAGGCGGCCCGAAAAGCCAACAAACAGGCTATAAAACTCCGTAAAGCGCAGGAACGAGAGGAGAGGAGGGCAAACAAGCCTCAGCCCACGGCCCGCCAGCTGCGGCGCAGGCGCAGGCTTTACGCGCGCATTGCTCTGTTCACGCTTCTGGCAGCCCTGTTTGGATTCAGCGCGTATTATTATGTGGCGCGCCGGACGTATCATGGGTATAAAGTGATAAAATACAGCGAACAGGAGGATGTGGTTTCCACCGGGTACCTGCCGATGAATGGCAAGATCCTGCGCTACAATACGAATGAAGTCTCTCTCGTGGATGCTTCTCTTAACACACAGTGGATCGAATCGTATACCATGACCAATCCGATTGCCGACGTGCGCGGGGATCACGCTGTGATCGCTGACAGAGACGGGACTTTGCTGCTGATGGTCGGCCCCTCCGGTATAACCGGCAGAGTCAGTACCTCCTATGCGATTGTCAAGGCCTGCGTGTCTCAGAGCGGACTGGTGGCAGCGATCCTTGACGGCGGTTCGGATACATGGATCAATTTTTATGGCTCGGATGGATCGCTGATCGCAGAAAACCAGACGACGATGGAGGATCCTGGCTACCCGATGGATGTGGATCTCTCGGACAACGGTACATTGATGATGGTTTCTTATCAGTTTATCGACGGGAGCAAGACTACGAGCTACGTGGCATTTTACAATTTCGGAGACGCCGGACAGAATTCGGATGACCGTATTGTCAGCGGCTTTACCTATGAAGGCAAGCTCGTGCCTCAGATCCAGTGCCTTGATCCATCCAGAAGCGTGGCCTTCAGGGATGACGGCTTCGTGATCTACTATGGAAACCAGGTTCCGAATGAGAGCAAAACGGTCAAGGTGAGCAAAGAGATCATCAGTACCTTCTACGACGAGAACAATATCGGTCTGGTTTTCAAAAACGACAACAAGGATAAGCAGTACACCATGCAGGTGTATGGGACCAACGGTGAGCTTAAATTCAGCAAAGACTTCAATGTGCCGTATACCACAATCAAAATGAGCGACGGTTATATCATCATGTACAACAGCGGACAGCTGAGCATTGTCAGCTCCAGCGGTTCAGAACGCTTTATGGGTTCTGTGGACGGAACCATTAATAACTGCGCAAAGCTTGGACTGAACAGATATCTGCTCATCATGGATAACGGCGTGAATATTATCCGCTTTACGTGATGGCTCAGCTGCATGCTCCTTCACAGGTATCGTTTTACATACATTTTCCATTTATTTGATTTCGCGAGTATAAACTGTCGATCAGACCACGAATGGGCTTATATGCCGGATATAACGACTCAAAATCGCTGTAACAGATGTGAAACAGGGGGTAGCCAGCTGCCTCCTGTTTCCGTATTCTGGTGCGGCATATGGCAGTAGTACAGACTCGGGATCTCAAACCGTGCGAACAGATTCCTTGACGAAAAATCGTTTGTGAATACGAGGCGATCATTCCATACGATCGCTTCGTGTTAAGGATGGAGGAGGTGATTTCTATGGAATGGACAGTAGTCGGTATTATTACTTTGGGTATTCTTGTGATCGGAATGATCAACGGGTGGCGTCGAGGGCTGGTAAAGGAAGTGATCTCGCTCATATTTGCCATTCTTGTTTTTGCTCTGGTCTGGGTGATCAATCCATATGTGCAAAGCTTTATAAGGGACAGCACGGGCATACGTGATCTCGTACATAAAAACTGTGAAACCTTTGTTCAGTCTGTGGTCCCGGAAGAGGGTATCACAGTCGGCCAGGAAAATATAGTGGAGCTGCTTCCGCTGCCACAGTTTATCAAAAACGAACTGAATCAGATGAATACGGACCAGACATACGAACTGTTGGATGTTTCCGGCACGGCAGATTATGTGACGGCGTATCTGACTGAAAAAATATTCGCAGGGATCTGCTTTATCATATCCCTCATCCTGGCTTCGATCATCATAAAAATACTGGAGATTCTGCTGGAAATGATCATGAAGCTCCCGGGTCTGCATGCGGCCAATCACCTGCTTGGCGCGCTGCTGGGCGGAGTGAGGGGATTGCTTGTTGTGTGGCTGATCATGCTGGTGCTGACCCTGCTCTGCCGCACCCGGATCGGAGCGGCTGCGCTGGATATGATCAAAGGGGACAGGATCCTCAGTGTACTCTATGAGTCGAATCCGTTGGCAAAGATGTTTCTTTCCATATAAGGAGACAGGGGAGACAGGGGACGGTTCTCTGTCTCCCTCACCTGAAATGAGTCACGGGGACAGGTCCCTTGACTCATTTTCAGTCAGGCCCTGTACAGAAATCATCCCAAAAAGAAATTCAAAAAAACTAAAAAAAGTTGTTGACACCTCCGGAAACTCGTGGTATATTAACTGAGCTGCCTGAGTGAGGCAACACACAGAACCTTGATAACTGAACAGTGAAACACATACGATTCTCGAAAATTCTTTACGAATTATTCTTGGGAATGTCTGAAAGCCATCGGTCCTGACGGATCCGGATGACTGGAGGATGACCCAAACAAACAGTAAAAACGAGAGACA
>JAFWDX010000017.1 GCA_017515945.1 Blautia sp.
CACGCAGGATCGCAGCTTCCTTTTCAGCCTGGGCGTCGAGGATCGCGGACTCTTTTTTACCTTCAGCCACGAGGATGGCGGATTTCTTTTCGCCCTCGGCCTTGAGGATGACTTCACGACGCTCGCGCTCGGCCTTCATCTGTTTCTCCATGGCCTCCTGAATGGCGGCCGGCGGGATGATGTTCTTGAGCTCGACACGGTTGACCTTGATGCCCCATGGATCGGTCGCCACGTCCAGAGAAGCTCTCATCTTGGTATTGATGACCTCACGGGAGGTCAGGGTTTCATCGAGCTCCATATCGCCGATGATGTTACGCAGCGTTGTCGCGGACAGATTTTCAATGGCCATGATCGGATTTTCCACTCCATAAGCAAAGAGCTTGGGATCCGTGATCTGGAAGAAAACGACCGTGTCGATCTGCATGGTTACGTTATCTTTTGTAATGACGGGCTGGGGCGGGAAATCCACCACCTGCTCCTTAAGGTTGACCTTTCTCGCGATCCGTTCGATGAACGGGAGTTTAAAATGGATACCCGTATCCCACGTCGCCCTGTAAGCACCGAGTCTCTCCAGGACCACCGCGTGAGCCTGAGGCACGACTTTGATACAGGATGCCATGATCCAGAGCACCAGAATGATCACAACTGCAATGATAATAATTCCCTGCATGATTCACCCTCCTTTTTTCGTAACTGTTCAGTCACAGGTTTCTTTTCGGCCATCTTTCTGTCAGGAGCTTTAAAGAAATAACTTTGCCAGCAAGATGGCGGAGATATTTCTTTACAGATCCTAAGCTGCTGCAGCTTTTCCATACCCAAATGCAGGATGCCGGTGGAACAGGTTATCCATACTCATTCCCCAGCAATCAACCCATAACAGGAGCATCTCCCACTTCACCGGTCATCCGGAGTTTCGGTTCCACGATCAGATGTACACCCTGTACTTCGCTGACCTGTACCTCTATCCCTTTATTGATATGCATCCCGTCTTCAGCCGTCCTGGCGATCCACTCCACGTCTCCGATCAGGACCTTGCCGGTCTGGGCCAGGTTGTCAACCGGCTCGGAGACAATGGCACTGCGTCCGATCATACTGTTCACATTGGTCCTCGGCATGCCCTTTTTCATGTAGCGCACGGCCAGCGGACGTGTGATCACCAGCAAAGCCAGCGACAGAATAAAGAAAACCAAAAGCTGTGTAATGGTTCCGTATTTATAGTACGACAGGACAGCAGCGGCCAGTGCGCCTGGTACAAACCAGATCGTAAACAGGCCATAGGTCATCGCTTCCGCGACCACCAATATCACCATAATCAGAATCCATAACAATGGTTGCATACTGCAGCACCTCCCCTCCTCCGAAAGCACATATGGATATCTGTCTCTGCAATCAGAAGTATAGCATTTTTTCAGCCAGCTTTCAAGCAGAGGCCATGATTATACATTAATCTTTCACAAATGTCAGACTTTCCGGAATGAGTCACAGGGACAGGTTCCCTGACTCATTATGAGTCAGGGAACCTGTCCCTGTGACTCACCCATGACCCTACAGTCCATTTCTCCAGGTCTGTGTCAGTCTGGCCAAATGAGTCAAGTGAGTCAGGGGGACAGGTTCCTTGACTCATTATGAGTCAAG
>JAFWDX010000170.1 GCA_017515945.1 Blautia sp.
GAGTCAAGGAACCTGTCCCCGTGACTCACCCATGAACGCTGTTCACAGAATGTTTGGAGGGCCTGACCCCATTTTCCTGTCGGAAAGCCAGATCTCATCCCGTTTCAGTCAGACCGTGAACAGTTACTCCGGAAAAATCGCGCTTTACGAATTTATAAAGTTACTGTATTATATGACTGTTTATCACAGCTCCAAACCCATGATCACAATCCGGGTTTGCAGCTGTATCTGAAAAGATCTTCCCGATTGTCTGCAGACGAGGAGAAAAGAACATATGTACAAAGTGAGGGAATTTGAGACGAAGCAGCTGCTTCACGGCGGCGACTATAATCCGGAGCAATGGCTGTCGATGCCGGAGATCCTGGACAAGGATATTGAGCTTCTGACCGGTGCCGGCATCAACGTGGTTTCACTGGGCATTTTTGCCTGGGCGGAGCTGGAGCCGGAGGAGGGCGTTTTTAATCTTGACTGGATGGAGAAGATCATAAACCGACTCTGGAAAAACGGGATCCGGACGATCCTCGCCACTCCTTCCGGCGCACGGCCCAAATGGCTGGCCGATAAATACCCGGAGGTATTAAGGGTATCTCCGGACCGGAGGAGGATGCTCTTTGGCGCAAGGCATAACCACTGCCTGACTTCTCCTGTTTACCGGGAAAAAGTGGCCCGTATTGACCGGGAGCTGGCGAAACGTTTTGGCTCCCATCCCGGCGTGATCCTGTGGCATATTTCCAATGAGTTCAGCGGAGAGTGTCATTGTCCTCTATGCCAGGATGCATTCAGGAGCTGGCTGAAGGATCGTTACACCACGATCGATAACCTGAATGCCGCATGGTATACAAAGTTCTGGAGCCACAGCTATCAGAGCTTTGAGCAGGTTGAAAGTCCTTCACCGCTGGGAGAGATCGCACTGCATGGCCTGAACCTTGACTGGAAACGATTTGTATCGGAACAGACGGCTTCGTTTATCGCGGCTGAGAGAGAGGTTGTCCGTGAGTATTCCGACCTTCCGGTGACGGTCAATCTCATGTACTATTTTACTCAGTTAAATTATGCACGGCTTGCCAGGGAGATCGATATCGTGAGCTGGGATACTTATCCGGCCTGGAATAAATGGCCGTTGGTCGAGACCGCCGAGGACAACGGCTTCTGGCACGATGTGATGAGATCCCTTTTGAAAAAGCCTTATATCCAGATGGAATCCTGTCCTTCAGCTACCAACTGGCAGGGTGTCAGCAAATTGAAAAAACCGGGCCTGTTAATGGCTCAGGGTCTGCAGGCCATCGCCCATGGGGCGGACGCTGATCTTTACTTCCAGATCCGTCAAAGCCGCGGCAGCTCTGAAAAATTTCACGGGGCGGTGATCGACCATTACGGCGGTGCGGATACACGCGTTCTTTCTGAGGTCTCCGAGGTCAGCGAGGCACTGAAAAAGCTTACCCCGGTCGTCGGCAGCAGGACAAAGGCAGGAGCGGCCATTCTCTTTGACTGGGAGAACATCTGGGCCATGGAAGACGCACAGGGTCCCAGAAATGACGACCTGCACTGGAAGGACCTCACATTAAAGATATACCACGGCCTCTGCCGTCTCGGACTGAATGTGGACGTGATCGGGGAAGACGCGGATCTTTCTGATTATTCACTGGTGGCGGTTCCCATGGCGTATCAGTTCAGGGAAGGATTTGCGGAAAAGCTTGCTTCATTTACCGCGCAGGGAGGTATTCTGCTGACCACATTCTGGAGCGGTGTGGCCGACGGGACAGATCTGTGCTACCTTGGACCGAGGCCCCATGGGCTCGTGGATGTACTTGGACTTCGGAGCGAAGAAATCGACGGTCTTTATGACTGGGAGGAGAATGAGCTTGTGAGGGCACAGGGTGAAGATACTCTGAACATAGAAAGCCTTCGCGGCCCGTACACCTGCAAATATCTGTGCGAACTTCCGAGATTGTCCACTGCAAAAGCCGTTCTTTCCTATGGCAGGGATTTTTATGCGGGAAAGGCTGCAGTAACAAGAAATACATACGGTGAGGGAAGCGCTTGGTATGTGGCCGCCCACGCCGGGCAGGAATTCTTTGATGATCTGATGGAATACCTGGCTGCGGAAGCAGGCCTCCAGGGCCCGATGGGAGGCTCTCTCCCTGCAGGGATCCAGGTGACGGAGCGGACTGACGCGGAACACCGTTATATCTTTATCCAGAATTTCAGCGAGACAGCCTGGACAGTGGAAATGCCGGCCGGAGAGTGGAAGCCGCTGTATGGAAATCCGGATGAGCCTCTGCCGGTTTATGGTACGCTCGTACTGGAAAGCATATGATGCAGATCAGAGGGTATTAATACGTGAAAATCTTTGATTTCACGTATTCAGAGCCTTTGCATATACTACCCGTAAATCCAGATGCATTTTCCATGTATTTGGTCGCACAAGTATAACAGTAAACGAACCTGCGATTTAACGCTTACGAACGCTTCGCATATATATGGTTGCACAAGTATAACGTAACTCTCTGAGCGGCTGATCAGACACAAATGCGTCTGTATATCAGATATAAACGCGCAGAACATGCGTTTACAGATGAAATATATAAAGGGGAATATTATGAATTACGCAGAAGAATCTTTAAAGCTGCATGGAGAATGGAAAGGCAAGATCGAGGTCATCTCACGTGTACCGGTAAAATCAAAGGAGGATCTGTCTCTTGCATATACTCCGGGTGTCGCTCAGCCTTGTCTGGAGATCCAGAAAGATGTGGACAAGTCCTATGACCTGACCAGACGTCATAACATGTGCGCCGTGATCACGGACGGTTCCGCGGTCCTCGGTCTGGGTGATATCGGTCCTGAGGCAGGCATGCCTGTCATGGAAGGAAAATGCGTTCTTTTTAAAGCTTTTGGCGATGTGGATGCGTTTCCTCTTTGTGTAAAAACGAAGGATGTGGATGAATTTGTCCGTACGGTGGCTTTGATCTCCGGTTCTTTCGGAGGCATCAACCTGGAGGATATAGCTGCACCCAGGTGCTTTGAGATCGAGCGCAAGCTGAAAGAATGTACCGACATCCCGATCTTTCATGACGACCAGCATGGCACTGCCGTCATAACCCTGGCAGGTCTTACCAATGCGCTCAAGGTCGTAGGAAAAAAGAAGGAGGATGTCCGTATCGTCACTTCAGGTGCCGGCGCCGCAGCAGTCGCGATCGTAAAACTGCTCCTTTCCGCAGGCTTCAGGGATGTGATCATGTGCGACCGCAAAGGCGCGATCTATGAGGGCAGGGAAGGTCTGAACTGGATCAAGGAAGAAATGGCGCAGGTCACCAACCGGGAAAAGAAGGCTGGAAGTCTTGCAGATGTCCTGCCCGGAGCGGATGTGTTCATTGGCGTTTCCGCGCCCGGCACGGTGACGACGGAGATGGTCAGGACCATGAACAAAGATGCCATCGTTTTTGCCTGTGCGAATCCGACGCCGGAGATCTTCCCGGAGGATGCGAAAGCAGGCGGGGCGGCTGTGGTATCCACAGGACGCAGTGATTTCCCGAACCAGATCAATAATGTCCTCGCATTCCCAGGCATCTTTAGAGGGGTCTTTGATGTACGGGCGAGAGATATCAACGAAGAAATGAAGATGGCAGCAGCCAGGGCTCTTGCCGATCTGATCTCCGAGGATGAGCTTAATGCGGATTATATTATCCCGTATGCCTTTGATCCGAGAGTCGGCCCGGCGGTGGCGGCAGCGGTCGCCAAAGCCGCTGTGGACAGCGGGGTGGCGCGCATCTGACGGAGCCTGGAATGGGGTCTGGCCATCCAAACAAACCGTGAACAGCGTTCATAAAATGTTCATGA
>JAFWDX010000171.1 GCA_017515945.1 Blautia sp.
GTTGGAAAAACTCAAACAGCAGGTCTACGAAGCAAATATGCTTCTCCCCAAGCATCATCTGGTCACCTTTACCTGGGGAAACGTCAGCGGGATCGACCGTGAGTCAGGCTTGTTTGTCATTAAGCCCAGCGGAGTCGAGTATGATGAGCTGACTCCGGAATCCATGGTCGTCGTGGATCTCGACGGCAATGTCGTGGAGGGCGACTTTAATCCATCCTCTGATACAGAGACACACCGGATCCTTTATCGCCATTTTGAAAACATCGGCGGGATCGTTCACACCCATTCACCCTGGGCCACCAGCTGGGCGCAGGCCGGCCGTGCGATCCCCTGCTACGGGACGACTCATGCCGACTATATTTACGGCGAGGTTCCCTGTGTGCGCAATCTGACCCGCGAGGAGATCGACGAAGCGTACGAGCTTAACACCGGCGTGCTGATCGTCGATCATTTCAAAGAAAACAATATCGATTATGATGCGGTTCCCTGTGTTCTCTGCAAGAATCACGGCCCCTTCACCTGGGGCAAGGACGCGAATAATGCCGTTCACAATGCCGTCGTTCTTGAGGAGTGCGCCAAGACGGCAGCCCGCTGCGAGCTGATCAACCCGCAGGTGCAGCCGGCACCCCAGGAGCTCCAGGACAAGCATTATTACAGAAAACACGGAGCCAATGCATATTACGGGCAGGGAAAATAAGAAATCCAGGAATTGTTCAGTCAGCACCTCGCATTTATTGCGAGCGCGCGAGAAAAAGGTGAACAGCCATGGCCGGGCGCACTTTCATTGTGACGAAAGGAGCTTGCGTCCGGCCTCGTAACTGTGAAGGAGATTTTGACTGAACAGTTATAATATTTATATGCGTGTGTTTAACAGGGAAACTGTGAAGGAGAAAGATGCGTAGTAGTGCTATTCGCAGAAACTATCTGACAGCTGTGCTGCTGTTTGTTTTGTTTGTGATATTTACATTGATCGTGAAAAGCATTGATGTGGAGGCGATCGGGCCGCAGGGCAGCACAGTCGGCCTCGCAAGGTTCAACAGTATGGTACAGGAAGCCGTAAAAGCAGATCCCAAATGGGACCGCATCACAGACCTGCTTGCCCTTGTCTGCATCGCCATCGGCGTGGGATTCATGATCCTGGCGCTGAAACAGCTTATCAGCCGCAGGAGCCTGTGGAAGGTGGATTTCGGCCTTGTACTGCTGGCCGGGCATTTCGTACTGATGTGCGCGGCGTACATACTGTTTGAGAAGGTGATCATCAATTACCGCCCGGTACTGACGGACGAGGGACTGGAGGCGTCCTACCCCTCTTCCCACACGATGCTTGTGCTCTGCATCATGATCCCGGCCGTCATTCTTTTTCACAGGTATCTCACCCGTCACAGATTCCTGCTGGTCCTGGTTGACATCCTCTGTATCGCGCTGATCATACAGGCTCCGGTCGGGCGGATCATGGCAGGGATGCACTGGGCGACGGATGTGATCGGAGGATGTCTTATTTCCGTAGCGCTCAGCATGCTGTTTTACGCGGTACTGTTTCATTATGAAGAGGAGCATTGATCTATGTCAGATGAAAAGACAAATGTAAATGATTACGAAGAGGTTGAGCTTGATGCCATTACCCTGACGCTCGACGACGGGACGGAGCAGGAGTTTGCCATTGTTGCCGTATTTGACCTGGGCGACAGGGACTATTGCGCGATCTGCCCGATCGTTGACGGCGATATCGTTGACGAGGAGAGCATCACCTTCTTCCGCTATTCAGAGGACGGTGAAGAAGTGACCCTGGACGAGATCGAGGATGAGGATGAATACGCCAGGGTCGCACAGGAGTACGACATTCTCGGAGAGGATGACGAGGCAGAGGACTGAGTATAATTGTTCCCGTAATATAAACGGTAACTTGTGACTGAACAGTCAGGAGCTGTAAAGAAATATACTCGCGTGATCAGATAAATGGAGAACGTACCTGATCATCCGCGCGGTATATGCAGAGGCTCTGAATACGTGGAATCAAAGATCTCTGCGCATTCAGACCCTCTGGATCCTTACTGCAAACGAAAGGAGAAAAAAATGGATCTGCTTAATATGCTGCTTGGATCTATGGCATCAGATGAATCGATCAAGACGCTGTCCAAAAAGCTTGGAGCCGGCACGGACCAGGTGGGAAAGCTTGTGGCTTCGTCTCTGCCCCTCATGCTCGCGAGCATGACCGGGAATGCGTCCTCTGAAGAGGGGGCGAGAAATCTTGCCGGCGCACTGCGTCAGCACACGGAAAAGACCACGATGGCGCAGCAGATCGGCGGCGCGGATGAGGAGGACGGCGACAAGATCGTTCACCATATCCTGGGCAAGGATTCCGATGCGGTCATCAAAGCTCTGGCAAAAGAAACAGACATGAAGGAAGAACAGGTAAGCAAAGGACTCGCCAGCCTGGCTCCGGCCCTGCTGTCCGGCCTTTCTGCCGCGGTCAGCGGGCAGGCTTCAAATGGCGGCCTGGATCTGGGAAGTCTCCTGGGGATGTTCGGCGGGAATCAGCAGAGCGCGGTCAACGGCCTTGGCCTGCTGGGAAGCCTTCTCGGAATGCCTCAGCAGCAGTCTCAGGATCTGAATTTGGGATCCCTGCTCGGCGGCCTGCTGGGCGGCGGAATGCAGCAGCAGCAACAGCAGCCTTCACTGCTGGGCGGCCTTCTCGGCGGTCTGCTGGGCGGCGGGATGCAGCAGCAACAGCAGCCTTCACTGCTGGGCGGCCTTCTCGGCATGCCTGCGCAGCAGCAGCAGCAGCCTGTCGGAGGACTGGGAAGCCTGCTCGGGGGACTCCTCGGCGGCGGCAACCAGAATGTCAGTGTCAATACCTTTAACGGAGGAGACCTGCTCAATATTCTTTCTGCGTTGATGAGATAAGAATAAGGGGAACTGTTCAGTCAGCACCTCGCATTTACTGCGACACCGCAGGCGTGCCTTGGCAGGTGCGTGGGACAAAAGCTTCACAGCCAAGGCCACACCGAAGGCGTCCCTTGGGAGGCGCACTTCCAATGCGACGAAAGGAGCCTGCGCCTGGCCTCGTAGCTGTGAAGGAGCTTGCGGCTGAACAGCTACGGACATGGGGGGACGGTTTATGACAGACCGTCTCCTTTTTATGCAAAAAAAGGACGCCGTCGGGGGGACGGCGTCTTTTTTTAACCGATGCAGGAAAGGAAGTAGAAGGCAGTCCCTCTGCATCATTTCGGAATTGCAGTAAACTTGCCACAAGTCTTCTGCACGGAGAACGTACAGCCAGGGCATGAGGGGGATAAAAACTCCAGCCATACGGGTCTTTTCAAATGTTAATCATATCATAATCGAACTAGTTTATATTATACAGCAAGAGTTTTACAAAAGTCAATTAAAATTTAAAAAATTTTGTAACTGTTTAGTCAGCAGTTACTGTTCACGGTCTGACTGAACAGTTACAAAATTTTATGTGAATGTTGAAAAATGACAAGCAATATGGTATATTGAAGAAGATAGATATGGCAATCTGCATAAATTCATTCTGCTTGCAGGTATGGATTTAGGAGTTGACCGCAAATAAATGGATCAGCTTGCTGAGGATCTTTGTTCGGACATGATCTGCAGAAAATGCGGGCATAGCGGGCTGTGCGAACATTTTTGCAGGGTGCAGCCGGGCAAAAGACCGGCAGGATGTTCCATTCATTTACGGATGCTTCCTTAGGTGGATTGCGGATATATTGCGCAAAGGAGGTACTATTATGAAAAAGAAACTTGCATTGCTCCTTGCCGGGATGATGACCGCCAGCATGCTGGCCGCTGTTCCGGCCATGGCAGAAGAAACGATCACGGCAGATGCGGATCTGCTCGCTGCGGCCCAGGAGGAGGGCGAGCTGACGGTTTACGGCTCCTGCGAGGAGGAATACCTTGCTGCGGCCTGCAAAAAGTTCGAGCAGCTCACGAATATCAAGGTCGCGTATCAGCGTCTTTCCACCTCCGAGGTCTATACCAAGATCTCCGAAGAGGCGGGCAATCCCTCCGGCGACGTATGGTTCGGCGGAACGACAGATCCCTATAACGAAGCTGTGGCAGACGGCCTGCTTGAGCCCTATGAGGCTGCAAATGCAGTCAACCTGATCTCCGAGGATTATAAGGATCCCGACAATAACTGGTACGGCATCTATAAAGGCATCCTGGGCTTCATGGTCAATACCGAGGAGCTGGACCGCCTGGGCCTCGAGGCTCCAAAGACATGGGATGACCTTCTCAAAGAGGAATACAAAGGCCTGATCATGCTGTCCAATCCGAATACCGCCGGCACGGCCAAGCTCGTCATCAACACCATGATCCAGATGAAGGGTCACGACGAGGCCATGGAGTACTTCAAGGCCCTTGACCAGAATATTTCCCAGTATACCAAATCCGGTTCCGGCCCGTCCAAGATGGTCGGCCCCGGCGAGTGCGTGATCGGGATCGGCTTCCTGCATGACGGCATCTACCAGATCCTGCAGGGCTATGACAACATCCAGCTCATCGTTCCTGAGGACGGCACCTCCTTTGAGGTCGGCGCCACCGCCATCTTCAAGGGCTGCAAGCATCCGAACGCGGCTAAACTCTGGATCGAGTTCGCCCTCTCTCCGGAGTGTGTGGACATTGCCAAGGAGAACGGCTCCTATCAGTTCCTGGTTCTTTCCAATGCAACTCAGCCTGAGGAGGCAGAGGAGTTCGGCCTGGATATGAACAACACCATCGATTACGACTTTGAGGATGCCAAGAACAACATCGCCCAGTACGTGGAGGACTTCTTCCAGGCTGTGGGCGGCGATGATGAAACCAGATTCATGACAGAATAATAACTGATCAGTCGGCACCTCGCTTTTTTGCGAGGTGTGTGAGACAAAGGCTGAGCAGCCAGGGCCACACCGAAGGCGTCCCTTGGGAGGTGCACTTCCAATGCGACGCAACACCGAAGGCGTCCTTTGGGAGGAGCCTGTGCCTGACCCCGTAACTGTGAAGAAGCTTGTGGCTGAACAGTTACACAGAATAAAATAAAGTGTAACGGCGAAAGTGCCTGTGGCTGAAAAGTCGCAGATTATTCATAAAGGGAGATGGAGACCATCTCCCTTTTATGCTTATATGATTAGGAGGGAAACTTATGGCGAATAATCAGAACGCGCGTCTGGAGCGGCGTAAGTTCTTTTCGGATCCCATCCTGGTGTCCATGATCGTGATCCTGATCGTCTTTCTGGCGCTCTTTATCCTGTATCCGCTCCTGATGCTGCTGCTCGACAGCGTATTTACGGAGGGAAAGGTGACGCTGGATGTGTTCCGCAGGGTGCTGAGCATGCAGCGCTTCCGGAAAGCATTTACAAACACGCTGGTGCTGGGCTTCATCGTCGGCCTGGCTTCCACGCTCATCGGCCTCCTCTTTGCATATGTGGAGGTCTATGTCAAGGTCCGCACAAAGGTGCTGGAAAAGCTCTTCGGAGTCGTCTCCATGCTGCCGGTCGTTTCGCCGCCCTTTGTGCTCTCTTTGTCCATGATCATGCTGTTCGGCCGGAGCGGACTGATCACACGTACGCTCCTGCATATCTATGACGCGGATGTTTACGGCCTGAAAGGCATCGCCATCGTTCAGACACTGACCTTTTTCCCGGTCTGCTACCTGATGCTCAAGGGCCTGCTCAAAAATATCGACCCATCCCTGGAGGAGGCCACCCGGGACATGGGCGCCACCCGCTGGAAGGTCTTTACCAGCGTGACCCTGCCCCTGCTGCTGCCGGGCCTGGGCAATGCGTTCCTCGTGACATTCATCGAGTCCGTGGCCGATTTCGCCAACCCCATGATGATCGGCGGCTCCTACGACACACTGGCCACCACCATTTACCTGCAGGTGACCGGGAGCTTTGACTCCACAGGCGCCGCGGCCATGTCGGTGGTCCTGCTTTCCCTGACGGTGGTCCTCTTCCTGATCCAGAAATATTATCTGGAGCGCAAGACCGCCGCGACCCTCACCGGCAAGGCGTCCCGTGAGCGGATGCTGATCACGGACAAGAGCGTGACCATCCCGCTGACGATTTTCTGTACGCTGGTGGCAGCCTTCGTCACACTGATGTATATCATGGTTCCCTTTGGCGCTCTGTTTACGCTGTGGGGCCGCAATTACAGCCTGAGCCTGAAATGGTTCCAGTATATGTTCAAGACCAGCGGTCTCATCGCCTTCCGGGATTCCATCGTGCTTTCCCTGATCGCGGCGCCGCTCACGGCCCTTTTATCCATGGTGATCGCCTATCTGGTCGTCAAGCGGAAATTCAAGGCAAAGGGCTTTATCGAGTTCGTTTCCATGCTGGCCATGGCCGTGCCGGGCACGGTGCTTGGTATCGGATATATCCGCGGCTATGCCAACGGTCTCTTCCGTACCGGTGTCATGCAGGGACTGTACGGCACAGGCCTGATCCTGATCATTGTGTTTATCGTCCGTTCCCTGCCCACGGGTACCCGGAGCGGGATCTCCGCCCTGAGGCAGATCGACAAGTCCATCGAGGAGTCGGCCTATGACATGGGCGCGAATTCCGCCAGAGTGTTCACGACGGTGACCCTGCCCCTGATCAAGGACTCCTTCTTCAGCGGCCTTGTCACCTCGTTTGTGCGGAGCATCACCGCGATCTCGGCGTTCATCCTGCTGGTGACGCCCCAGTACCTGCTCATCACCTGCCAGATCAATGAACAGGCGGAGAAGGGCAATTACGGTGTGGCCTGCGCGTATGCCACGGTGCTGATCGTGATCACATATGGCATGGTCCTGATCATGAACGGGCTGATCCGGATCTTTGGCACGAGCCGGGGAACCGGAGAGTAATGACCGGGATCCAGAAGGCCAGGCGCACTTTCAATGCGACGAGAGGAGCCTGGGCGTGGCCCCATAACTATGAAGGCGCTTGTGACTGAACAGTTACAGGACAGAGGAGGAAAAATTCATGGCGAAAGAAAAAAAGGGTGTACGCCTTGAACATATATCAAAAATTTATCAGGACCCAAAAACCAAAAAAGAATTCTATGCCGTCAAGGACACGACGCTGGACATTGAACCGGGAACCTTTGTCACGCTCCTGGGTCCCTCCGGCTGCGGCAAGACCACGACGCTGCGCATGATCGCCGGATTTGAGAGTCCGGATGAGGGTGAGATCTACCTGGGCGGAGAGCCGATCAATGAGCTGACCCCGAACAAGAGGGATACGGCCATGGTCTTCCAGAGCTATGCGCTGCTTCCCCATTATAACGTCTTTGACAACGTGGCATACGGCCTGAAGATCCGTAAGCTGCCAAAAAGTGAGATAAAGCAGAAGGTTACCGATATCCTGCGCCTGGTCGAGCTGGAGGGGATGGAGTCCCGTATGACCAATCAGCTCTCCGGTGGTCAGCAGCAGAGAGTCGCGCTGGCCAGGGCGCTGGTGCTCGAGCCTGGCGTGCTGCTCTTTGACGAGCCGCTTTCCAACCTCGATGCCAAGCTGCGTGTGAGCATGCGCACCGAGATCCGCAAGATCCAGCAGAAGGTCGGCATCACGGCTATTTATGTCACCCATGACCAGTCTGAGGCCATGAGCCTTTCCGACAAGATCATCATCATGAGCAAGGGAAAGGTGGAGCAGATCGGCACGCCCAGAGAGGTCTACTACAGGCCCTCATCCAGATTTGTAGCGGACTTTATCGGCGAAGCGAATTTCCTGGATGCCAAAGTGAAGGAGGCGCGGGGAGAGAAGGCTTTGATCGAGGTAAACGGCGAAGAGATGGAGGTCAACAATTATATCGGCAGAAAGCCGGGCGAGGAGGCCTGCCTGGTGCTCCGCCCCGAAGCCGTCCTGCTGGCGGACAAAGGGCAGCTTCCCTGCGAGGTGACCCTCTCCACCTTTATGGGTGCATATCAGTACTATCAGGTAAAAGCCGGAGAGGTCACGGTGCAGATCACGGATTATAACCCGGTGAACAAAAAGATTTATGAGACAGGAGAGAAAGCTTTCCTTGACTTTGATACGGATGGCGTATATATTCTTTAAAATAAAAACCACACAGGGGACGGTTCTTTGTGTGGTATACAATCGCAGAAATATAGCAGAATGTCGTATATCAAAGCTTTATTTGGCAGAGCCTCTGCATATACCGCGTTGAAAATGAGGTGCATTTTCCATTTATCTGATCGCGCGTAACTGTTCAGTCAGCACCTCGCATGTACTGCGAGGTGCGTGAGACAAAAGCTGAACAGCCAAGGCCAGGCGCACTTTCAATGCAATGCAAGGAGTCTGAGCCTGGCCTCGTAATTGTGAAGGAGCTTGTGACTGAACAGTTACGATCGCGTGAGTATACAGTATGGCTGATGCCTGTGTCCGGAGGGGAGGATGATTCATGAAGAGAGAGACAGTGGTGGTACTGGATTTCGGAGGTCAGTATAATCAGCTGATCGCCCGCAGGGTGCGGGAGTGCGGCGTATACTGCGAGATCCATTCCTACCGTACGGAACCTGAAAAGATAAAAGCCCTCCAGCCGAAGGGGATCATCCTTACCGGAGGACCGAACAGCTGCTATGACCCTGGGGCGCCGTCCTGTGATCCTGCGCTTTTTTCACTGGGCATACCAGTGCTGGGAATCTGCTATGGGGCCCAGCTCATGATGAATCTGCTGGGAGGTACCGTCGAGCGGGCCTGCATGCGGGAGTACGGGCGGATCGAGATCGCCGTGGATACGGAGTGCGAACTGTTTGCAGGGGTTTCTCCCCGGACCGTCTGCTGGATGAGTCACAATGATTATATCCGGACGCCCGCGCCGGGATTTCAGATCTGCGCGGTCAGCAGTCACTGCCCTGTGGCGGCGGCTGAGGACTCGGAGAGACGGCTTTATGCGGTTCAGTTTCATCCGGAGGTGCTTCACACCGCCGAAGGTTCACGGATGATCGCCAATTTTGTTCTGCGGATCTGCGGTTGTGCAGGAGACTGGAAGATGGACGCCTTTGCCAGGGAGGCCATCGCACAGATCAGGGAAAAGGTGGGCAGCGGAAAAGCTCTTTGCGCGCTCTCGGGAGGCGTGGACTCGTCCGTGGCGGCCGTACTGATGGCCAGAGCCATCGGCACACAGCTGACCTGCGTTTTTGTGGATCACGGTCTGCTGCGCAAGGACGAGGGCGACGACGTGGAGGCTGTCTTTGGCCCTGCCGGTGAATATGACCTCAATTTTATCCGTGTGGATGCGAAAGACCGTTTTTATGAAAAGCTCCGTGGCGTGACGGATCCTGAGAAAAAACGCAGGATCATCGGAGAAGAATTTATCCGCGTTTTTGAAGAAGAGGCAAAAAAGATCGGCGCTGTCGATTACCTGGTACAGGGGACGATCTATCCCGATGTCGTGGAAAGCGGGATGGGTGGAGAGTCGGCTGTGATCAAATCCCATCACAATGTCGGCGGTCTTCCCGCCAATGTGGATTTCAGGGAGATCATCGAGCCTCTGCGCACCCTCTTTAAGGATGAAGTGCGCGCGGTCGGTATGGAACTGGGCCTTCCCCGGCACCTGGTCATGCGCCAGCCCTTCCCTGGCCCCGGTCTGGGCGTACGGATTCTGGGTGAGGTGACCCCGGAAAAGGTCCATATGGTACAGGAAGCGGACGCCATCTGGCGTGAGGAGATCGCCCGCGCCGGCTGGGATGAAAAGGTGAACCAGTACTTTGCCGCCCTGACGGATATCCGCACCGTCGGCGTCATGGGCGACGAACGGACATATGACTACGCCATCGCGCTCAGGGCTGTCACCACATCTGACTTCATGACCGCGGAGAGCGCCCAGATCCCCTGGGAGATCCTGCAGAAAGCGACCAGCCGGATCGTGAATGAGGTGCCGCATATCAACCGCGTGTTTTATGACTGCACGGGAAAGCCGCCGGCTACGGTGGAGCTGGAATGAGAAAACGCCCCAAAAAAGACGGTATTTATCTGGGGCTAAACAAATTCTGTTAAGCCCTGGTAACATGGCAACATTTCTTTGATATTCACTGCGTATTCGCTCATTTATACGACCTAAAAAACCTTACTGATCTTCAGAACAAAACTGGAGAATCGGTAAGGTTTTCTTTTGCCTTAATGTGGGGGGTGAAATTTGCTGACGGGTCTAATCTTCATCATTTTTCTTTGACATACACTCAGTTCCTGTGAGGGAGCGACCTTCACATGATCTCGGGGAGATCCGTCTCGAAGAAGGTGCAGTGCCAGGAATCATATTCCTCTTTGGTAAACTTACCTTTTCAGCCTGCTCATACCACTTGCGCAGCAGGTCGAACATGGTGATCGAAACGCTTCCGGTATTCTTCGGATGCAGGCAGAGGGCACCATCAATATTCTAAAGGGTATCTGTTAAAGAAAATGTATTTTTTGCCACTGCGCGATTGCGATGATATTCTGAGCGATAGAGGACAGAGCGCTTGCAGAGTAATTTGTGAGCGCTCTACTCTCTTTTCTTGTGCTAAAAATGTGGCGCAAAATCATCTTTCCGCACATAAGAATGATATGCAATATAGTGTCAGACAATCCGCAAGCAGCGGTAAAAGATTTTTATGACCGGCTTACATACGGAGGTAACGATGCGAAAGGATACGAGGGACAATACCAGAAGGAGAAACTCAGCAAGTGCAAAGAAGTCTGTAGGGCATATGATGAGATTTAAGTCACTTATGCAGATGCTTTTGAATGTAAAGGATTGTGTATAGTATTTGGTTGAATAATCAATGCTGGATCTGCTGCTCCTGTGTTCTTTGAATACCTATTGTAATATCACGGCTGAGATGAATGCTGTTGACGCATCTTGCTGCTCTTGTGATTCTGTGTTGACTTTATAATGATAAATTCATGTTGCGATTTTGCACTAGTGTTGACATGGACAGCCGTTAGTGATAGAATTATCTGTGTTTATATAGAAATACTAATCGGAAAGGAGGGATGAAAGGTGAAATTTGATTTTGATTGGAATTATATAAACGCAGGTGCACCTTATGTAACAGTCAGTGAACTTGGTTTGGCCTTCAATTCACCATCGATTGCCATGTTGGGAGATCCGGAAGAAGTTGTCATTGGTTTCGATCAGGATAAAATGACAATCGGTATTATGGATGCAAAATACATGAGCGGTGCAAAAACATACGCTTTTCACAGCAGAATGCGAGCAGGGTGGATCAGGATTGGATGTAAAGAATTTGTAAAGTATCTATCTTCAATTTCGGGAATCAAATTCAGTCCGGCTAAGCGATTTGTGGCGAGATATGATAAAGAAGAACGGTTTTTATTTGTTACAATCAGAGAGGAGGAGATAGATAACGAAAAAAAGCAGGAAACAACAACTGAATAAGACAAAAGCGCATTCTTAACTACTGCCAATAGTTAAGATGCGCTTAAGCCGTGTGCTATAATGAGCACAAATGTACATTATTATTATAGCACATCCACGGCTCTTTTCAAGTAAATGCTGTTGGGTGTATTTTTATGCCCAAAATTA
>JAFWDX010000172.1 GCA_017515945.1 Blautia sp.
GTGTGAGTCAAGGAACCTGTCCCCCTGACTCATAAGCCCGGCTCCCAGCTCAGTGCTTTTTCCCTTTTTCGGATTTCCGCAGGAAGGTCATATCCGGCAGAACCCCCCCGTTGGCAGCCTTCTTCTTCTCAAGCGTCTTATCCCAGAGCTCTTCAGAACGAGGAGTCCAGTTCGCCGCATACCCCTCACACTTCTCGGTGAGATGAGAGGCAGGCTCCGGATCCTGCAGATCTGTAGACTTCGCCCCTGCCTCTGTGACCATTTGCTCGAGCTTGTCCGGGTTCTCAAGCATCGGGCAGGGACGCAGCATGTTTTTGTTGAATGGCTGTCCTTCATGGTAAGCCAGGAAGAGCGGGCTCTTGAGGGCATCCAGAAGGGAAACCTCCTTGATGTTGCAGTTGGAGTAGTGAATGAATACACAAGGCTCCACATCACCGTTGGCGTTGATATGCAGATACTGTCTGCCGCCTGCGATACAACCGCCCACGTACTCCGCGTCATTCTGGAAATCAAGTGTGAAGATCGGTTTGGTGGCGCGGAATTCGCGGATCTTGTGATACATCATTTCACGCTGATCCGGAGTCGGGCACAGATCCGTCGTCGTATTCATGCCGGTAGGCATAAAGTGGAAGAACCAGGCGAACAGGACACCGTTCTCCACAAGCGTGTCAAAATATGCATTCGAGCAGATCGACTCCACGTTGGCGGATGTATAGCAGGTGGATACGCCAAAGGGCAGTCCGCGCTCCTTGAGCAGACTCATGGAGTGGAGAACCTTTTTGTAGATCCCGTCGCCGCGGCGGCCATCATTGGCGGACTCGGAGCCCTCCAGAGAGAAAGCCGGAATGAAGTTCTTTACACGCTTGATCTCGTCGCAGAACTCTTCATCAAAGAGTGTGCCGTTGGTGAAGGAGAGGAACTCACAGTCCGGGTGCATCTCGCACAGCTTGATGAGATCCTTTTTGCGGACGGTGGGTTCACCGCCGGTGTAGATATACATATAAACGCCCATATCCTTGCCCTGGCGGATGATGGAGTCGATCGTATCCAGGTCGAGGTTGAGCTTGTGGCCGTATTCAGCGGCCCAGCAGCCGGTGCACTGCAGGTTGCAGGCGCTGGTGGGATCGAGCAGGATGGCCCACGGGACATTACAGTCATTCTCCGCGGCTACCTTTTCCTGCAGGGCACTGCCCTTGAGACTGGCATTGACGATGAAATTGCGGAAGAAGGTTTCGCGCACGCCGGGATCCAGGGCGTAAATATTTAACAGCAGCTTGTACCAGTTGCTGTTTTTATCCTTGATGGCGTTGCGGATCGAAGTACGCTGCGGCACATACCAGTCCTCCGGGACTGCTTTGTCGACGAGATCCATCAGTTTCGGGATATTATTCTCCGGATCCTTTTCCAGATAGCCGAGTGCCGTGTTGACAGCTGCAACGATGGCAGCCTGTTTTGCCTTGTCAAGTACAGTGCCGAAAATATTCATTTACCTTTTTTCCTCCATTTCAATGATACGTTGTCAGGAACAAATGCCATCCCGGGGCTGTATTTCCAGAATTTTTACCATAAAGATCACGATAAGCAGATTGAGCAGACCCTCCGCCAGAAAAGAGATCCCGATGACCCGGGTCATGAAATACAGGGTCTGGGACGGGGCGATGAGCAGGATCGTGCCGAAAACACCTGTACAGATGGCAACCAGCATCAGCCGCCACCAGAGCCTGTCCATACCAAAACGCCGTGCATCGATGCATATCTGGATCTTAAAAAGGGCATCGGCCAGGATGGTCAGGCCGAATATGGCAAAGATCAGATCCTGTACGATATGCATTCGGGCGAGGACGATGGTGCCGACGGCAGCCATGAGGATCCCGAAGGCCAGGTCAAACTGGAACGCGAGACAGTAAAAATCTTTGGCAAAGTACCCGATGATCTTGATAATGCCGTCGGCAATAAAAAGGATGCCGACGCACAGACAGACCAGGCGGGCAGCAGAACCGGGACGGGAGATAAGCCAGACGCCAGCCAGACAGAAAAGCAGCGAAATGACGATATAGCCATTACGGGCCAGCTTCAGTGTGCTGCGCGAATTCATAAAATTGCCTCCTCCCTTTCGAAATAAGTAACCGTTACGTACAGTTACTATAATGGTGTTTATTATAAATGAAAAAAGGAAAAAGAAAATAGACAAAAAAGGCGGTTTGCCTAAAAGCAAACCGCAGATCGTCAGGTTATCTATCTGTTTTTCCGGAATACGCGGCCATGAGCAGGATGTCCCATTTGTCGGTGAGCAGCTTTCCCGAATCCTTCAGACGGCTCAGCAGGTCATAGTTCATGTCATGATCCAGCCAGTCCAGCAGGATCCCTTCCAGAAAACAGCGGCATGTAAAACAGGTGGTCTCAAACTCCTTTTCGGACAGGCCGGAGTCGCCGGTGAAGCCGCCAAGGGCCTGCCGGGTGGTGTAGTCCGCAATTGAATGCAGGTAACGCAGAAACGAATCCCGCGCAAGCGAATTGTAGATGTGGAGGATCTCCCGGCGGTGGTCGGTGAGGTAAGCGATCACGTTGAAGAAAAGCTCGGGAAATGACCGTGCTTTGACATTTCCGGCCAGCAGACGGTCCAATTCTTCGCGCATGGCAAAATCCACGACGTCAGGAATGTCACGGAAATGATAGTAAAACGTGTTGCGGTTGACCCCACAGTGTTCCACGATGTCTTTAACTGTAATTTTTGCAACAGGTTTTTCTTTCAGAAGATCGATCAGCGTCCGGGCGATGATCTGCCGGGTGGTGTTGGGCATTGCAGTTACGGGAGCCTCCTTTTCATAAGCGGCTGAACAGTTACAGCTCCTATCATATCACATAATCGTCGCCTGCGGAATTCTGCCATTGCAGGAGATCCTCAAGGGTGATGCTGTCGACGACGCTGTTGATGGCGTCGTTCAGCTTTTGCCAGAGGATACGGGTGACGCAGTTCTCCTCACGGTCGCAGACTGTGGAATCGCCTGCGGCACAATCTACCGGGGAGAGACTGCCTTCTGTCAGACGCAGGATCATGCCGACAGTATATTCCCGGGGCTCCCTCGACAGGGTATAGCCTCCCTGAGGCCCGCGGATGCTCCGCACAAATCCGGCTTTATTCAAAACGGAGATGATCTGTTCAAGATATTTTTCGGAAATATTCTGCCGACGGGCGATATCCTTCAGGCGGATCGGTTCTCCTGCGTCGTTGGCGGCAAGGTCAAGCATCATGCGGACTGCATAGCGGCCCTTCGTTGAGATTTTCATGAAATCCTCCTCCTGTCATACCAGAACGCTTTATACCACGTAGCTGTTAAGTCACAAGTTCCTTCACAGTCACAAGGCCAGGCGCAGGCTCCTCCCAAGGGACGCCTTTGGTGTTTCGGCGTATTGGAAATGCGTCAGGACTTGGCTGTGCGACTTTTTCTCACGCACCAGCCAGGGCTCGCCTGCGGTGTTGCAGGAAATGTGAGGTGCTGACTGAACAGTTACAGTTCATTCTCAATTTCTGTCTTACATTATATTCTATATTCCCCTATAATTCAATAGGAAATCTATACAACGCAGAGCCTTCGCGAAGAGGCGAAATTAAATGCCGTAAATTCCCGGTTCCTGTGGAAAAACCGTGAGAATGATGCTAAAATAGGCCTGTTATACGCTGAGAAGAAGAATACCGCGAATACAGCGGGCAGGAGGGTACTTATGAAGAAATACACCGAGATGAGCAGGGAAGAACTGCAGGTTCTGCATCAGGAGCTGGAGAAGGATTATGAAAATATCCGCGCTCTTGGTCTGAATCTGGATATGTCCAGAGGTAAGCCCGGAGCGGATCAGCTGGATCTGTCCATGGGCATGATGGATGTCCTGCACTCGGGAGTGGATCTGCGCTGTGAGACCGGTGTGGACTGCCGCAACTATGGTGTCATCGACGGGATCCCGGAGGCGAAACGGCTGCTCGGAGCCATGTCTGAGGTGGATCCGGATCACATCATTATTTATGGCAACTCCAGTCTGAATGTCATGTTTGATTCCATTGCCAGGTCGATGACCCACGGCGTGATGGGAAATACACCATGGTGCCGTCTGGACAAGGTGAAGTTTCTGTGTCCGGTACCCGGGTACGACCGTCATTTCAAGATCACGGAGTTTTTCGGCATCGAAATGATCAACATCCCGATGCACGAAGACGGGCCTGACATGGACATGGTGGAGGAGCTGATCTCCACAGACCCGGCTGTAAAGGGCATCTGGTGCGTGCCGAAATACTCAAATCCGCAGGGCTATACATATTCCAAAGAGACCGTGGAACGCTTTGCGCGCCTGAAACCTGCCGCTCCTGATTTCCGTATATATTGGGATAACGCTTACAGCATTCACCACCTCTATGACGACAATCAGGACTTCCTGGTGGAGATCCTGGGTGAGTGCGAACGGGCGGGAAATCCGGACATCGTTTACAAATTCACCTCCACGTCAAAGGTAAGCTTTCCTGGTTCAGGCATCGCTGCTGTTGCGGCGTCGGAGGCCAACCTCAAGGATTTCCGCAGGTATATGCAGATCCAGACCATCGGACACGACAAGGTAAATCAGCTTCGCCATGTCCTTTTCTTCAAGGATCTGGATGGTCTGCATGAGCATATGAGGAAACATGCAAACCTGATCCGGCCCAAGTTCGAGCTCGTCCTTGATACGCTTGACAGAGAACTGGGCGGCCTGGGAATCGGTGAATGGACACGGCCTCACGGCGGGTATTTCATTTCCTTTGATTCCATGGAGGGCTGTGCGAAGGACATTGTGGCGAAGGCGAAGGAAGCCGGCGTGACCATGACCGGAGCCGGCGCGACTTATCCATACGGCAAGGATCCGCACGACACCAATATCCGGATCGCACCGACCTATCCTTCGCTCGAGGAACTGGAAAAGGCCGTTCAGGTCTTTGTGTTATGCGTAAAGTTGGCGAGCGTTGAAAAATTGCTGTAGGAGCTTGTGACTGAACAGTCAGACTGATCGGTTGAGTAAAGGAATATAACCCCTGGGGGAAAGTATTATGAAGAGCAGCAGCAAGATTCTGTTGACGATCATCCTGCTCCTGATCGCCTTTGCCGGCGGCGCATATGGGTATGGAGCGTATTTTTTTTCGCGGCATTTTTTTCCAGGTTCGACGGTGAACGGATATAACTGTTCCTATATGACCGTACAGGAGACGGAGGCGCTGATGAACCGGGAGGTGCAGGCCTATAAACTGGCTGTGGAGACCCAGGGGGATGGACGTGAAGTGATCGCGGCATCCCAGGTGGAGCTGACATATGCCTCCGACGGGAGTGTGGAGAGGATGATCCGGGAACAGGATATCCCCCTGTGGTTCCTGGAGTTCGAGCAGGAACGTTCCTATGACCTTTCCCGCTCGATGAAGCTCAATGAATCCCATCTGCAGGCTGTGGTGGACGATCTGAAGTGCATGAATCCGTCCGAACTGGTTCAGCCTGAGGATGCGGTGATCGTGGAGACGGACGCGGGCTTTGAGATCCGGCCGGAGGTGCCGGGCAATATTCTCGACAGAGACAGGGTCACGGCCTGTATCGGACAGGCCATGCTCAGCGGCCGCGTCCGGGTCAGCCTGGAGGATGAGGGTTGCTACTACCGTCCGCAGGTCACTTCGGAGAATGAGCTGCTGGTGCGCAACCTTGAACAGATGAACCGCATGGGCCAGGTCATCATCACATTGGACTTTGGAAGACAGACAGAACGTCTGGACCGGAGCACGATCAAGAACTGGTTCATCCCGGATGAAAACGGCGACGTGGTTCTGGATAAGGAAAAAGTGCGCGCCTATGTAAAAGAAGTGGCGGCCATGTATGATACCCGCGGAACTGTGCGTGATTTTGTCACCTATGACGGGCGGACGATCCAGGTGTCTGGCGGGGATTTCGGCTGGGTCATAGATGTGAAAAAGGAAACCGCGGAATTGATGGAATGCATCGAGAGCGGCCAGATTCAGGTGCGGGAACCGGTCTATAAGGATCGGGGCGTCAGCCGGAGCGGTCTCAACGACATCGGTTACACATATGTGGAGATTGATATTACCACACAAAAGCTGGTCTATTATGAAAACGGCCAGCCGCTGATCGAGACGCCCTGTGTGACCGGCAATATGATGCAGGCCGGCACCGGGACGCCGACCGGTGTGTGGAAGGCCGGCGCCAGTGAGGCACCGAAGTGGATATCTGATGGCTTCAGCCTGACGGCACCGATCGTAGATGCGTTTACCAGTGACAGCGCGGTCGTGTTCGAAGAACCGGCAGTCATTACGGACGACGGGCAGGTCGAGGTATCATACTGGATGCCGTTTTATCATTTCGGTATAACAGAGGGCGTCAACCGGAGCGAATACGGGGGGGACAAGTATATCTTTGAAGGAACCACCGGCAATGTGGAGATACCGCCGGATCAGGCGGCCTCCCTGTATGGGAAATTTTCGGAAGGCCTGCCGGTAGTGATATACTAAAAAAAGGAGAACTGTTTGAGATGGCGATGAATATAGTTGTACTTGCGGGAGGAACCAGCACAGAGCGTGCGATCTCCATTTCTTCAGGTACGGAGATCTGCAGTGCACTCAGGGAGAAGGGACACAGGGCGATCCTGATCGATGTCTTTGCCGGGATCGAGCCTCTGGATAAGGAGAATCCGTTTCCGGAGAGCTATGATGTAAAGGCGGCCCGCGCCTATATGGAGAGCTTTGACGAGAAGGTGCCGGAGCTGCAGAAGCTGCGCAAGAGCTTCTGGGGGCCAAATGTCCTGTGGCTGTGCGACCAGGCGGATATCGTTTTTCTGGGACTGCACGGGATGAACGGAGAGGACGGCCGTGTGCAGGCGACCTTTGATCTGATGGGGATCCCCTACACCGGCACAGGGTTCCTGAGCAGCGGTCTGGCCATGGACAAGGCATTCACCAAACAGTTGTTCAGGCTGAACGGCGTTCCGACTCCAAAGGGGATCGTCCTGACAAAGGATGTCCTGCATGACGACGCAGGCGGAGAATCATGGACAGGGGCCCGGGCCGCGCTGGAGGATGCGGGGATGCATTTCCCGGTAGTCGTCAAGACGTGTTGCGGCGGGTCGAGCGTCGGCGTTTATATCGTGCAGGATGAGTCCGGATATGAATACGCGCTTACGCAGGCATTTGCGCTTGAGGATCAGGTCATCGTAGAGGAATATATCCAGGGGAGAGAGTTTACAGCGGCCGTGGTGGACGGCAAAGCCTATCCGGTCGTCGAGATCGAACCGCTCAAGGGCTTTTATGACTATACGAATAAATATCAGGCCGGTTCGACTATCGAGACATGTCCTGCACACATATCGGAAGAGCTGACGGAAGAGATCCAGGATATCGCGGTCCGCGCGTATCTTGCCCTGGGCCTTGAGAGCTATGGCCGGATGGACTTTATGGTGAATGACCGGGACGAGGTCTATTGTCTGGAAGCGAACACATTGCCGGGCATGACGCCTACGAGCCTGATTCCCCAGGAGGCGGCGGCGCTGGGCATGAGCTTCCCGGATCTGTGTGAGGAGCTTATACGCGTATCATTTAAAAAATATAAGTAAGTGTCTGTTATTACTGCGACACCGCAGACGTACTCTGACTGGTGCGTAGTATAAATAACAACAGGCGTAACTGTTCAGTCACAAGCTCCTTCACAGTTACGAGGCCAGGCGCAGGCTCCTTTCGTCGCATTGGAAGTGCGCCTGGCCTTGGCTATTGAACTTTTGTTCCACGCACCTCGCAGTA